>JBBSHD010000179.1:0-5218 GCA_038253455.1 Terriglobales bacterium
ATAGCGAAGCACAAGGTCAGAGAGGTTCCAATGATACGTAAAGCCCTTTTATTCAGCCTGGTCACCGTGATGATGCTGGCGAGCGCGGCCTGCACCCATAACAAATCAAAGAATCCCATCGCCAATCTGAATTCCAAGCAGCCTGACAAGGTGCTTTACGATCGGGCCATGGACGACCTCAAGCACGGCCGTTATGACGTTTCGCGCATCACCCTGCAAACCTTGATCAACACCTATCCCGATTCTGAATTCATCGCCCGCGCCAAGCTATCGGTGGGGGATTCCTGGTACGCGGAAGGCACCACCACCGCGCTCGCCCAGGCCGAAGCCGAGTATAAGGATTTCATTACCTTCTTCCCCAAGATGCCGGAAGCCGCCGAAGCGCAGCTCAAAGTCGCCAACATTCACTATCGCCAGATGGAAAAAGCGGACCGCGACTATACCCACGCCAAGCGCGCCGAAGATGAATATCGCGAGCTCATCCAGCAGTTCAGTGACAGCAAGCTGGTGCCCGAAGCCAAGCGCCGCCTGCTCGAAGTGCAGGAAGTGCTGGCGGAGCGCGAATATCGCATCGGACGTTTTTACGCGCTGCGGGAATCATGGCCGGCGGCCATCGCGCGATTGAAGTCCCTCACCGACGCTTACCCGCTATATAGCCGGGCCGATGAAGCCTTGTACCTGCTGGGCACTGCGTATGAAGGGGAAATCGGAATCGTTCGCGAAAATAGAATGTCTGAAGTGGCCAAGGCCAAGCTGATCGCTGATTTCACCCAGTCGGCAGCCGGGTCATACGCCAAAATTCTCACTCGCTATCCCATCATGCCCCGCGCCGATGACGCCAAAGAACGGTTGCAGGAACTGCAGAAGCCTGTCCCCGTGGCCACCGCGGCGGCCATCGCTGTCAATAAGAGCGAACAGGAAAGCCGGTCGGAAACCAACTTGCGCAATCGCCTGATGCTTAACTTCAAGCGCGGCCCCGACGTGGCCGCAGCCGCCACCAGGGGCGAGCCCACGATGACCGACCCCGATCCGACCAACGCCCCGGAGATCCTGCGCAACGCCGGCCGGGTAGCTGAAGGCCAGAACGGCACCGGCTCGGTGAGTGTGGAGACCGTCGGCAAAGGCTCTCCCGACGCCAGTGAAGCCACTCCGCGTTCGGGCCCGCCAGATGACAAATCCGCGCCGGAGTTAAAAATAACTCCTGGGACCGCTCCCGCACAGGTCAACGAGGCGGCGCCAACTTCCGACTCAACCACCGCGACCAAGACCGACAGTACCGACTCCAAGGTAAAGGAATCCACCAGCAAGAAGAAAAAGAAATCGGCGCTGCGCAAGCTGGTTCCGTTTTAGCCTGAGTAGTTAATTTGCGCGATTAGAAAATTTCGCGGTGTTGGTGCGCGTTACCCCTATGGTTGTCATTCTGACGACCCCCGGCTTTACCGGGGCGAGGAAGAATCCCTACAGTCAACAAATATTTCCCTACGGTGGTTTTCCCCGCCACTCTCTTCATAAAGCAGAGAAATTGTCTGGGTTCAACCCAAAAACTCAGGTGTTTATCATCAAAGTACATCGCTGCGGCATGAATTGACTTGCAGGTTGATACACAGTACGGTTTCAGAGATAAGGAAGTATCCGCGGGTATCGACACTTGGCTTTAAAACAGTCACTCAAAGTCCTTTTCGCTGACGACAGCATCACCGCTCAGAATATGGCTAAAACCATTTTGGGCGAGGCCGGCTACGAAGTAACAGTGGTCAGCAATGGAGCTGCCGCATATAAGAAAATTCAGGAATCAGCGCCTGACGTTCTGATCCTCGACATCTTTATGCCCGGCTATTCGGGACTTGAGATCTGCGAAAAGATCAGAGCTGAACGCGCCACCGCTTCCATCCCGGTGCTGCTGACGGTGGGCAAGATGGAACCTTACCGCCCCGAAGACGGCGCTCGCGTGCAGGCCGATGGAGTGATCGTAAAGCCGTTTGAGGCCAGCGACCTGCTGGCCGTCATGCAGCAGTTTGAGTCGAAAATCGAGGCGGCGCGGGCGCGTTCGGCGCCCAAGCCGGCCTCTGCGCCGCGTCCCCCGGCCGATCAGAGCCAATGGTCGATGTCGCCGGTCGAAGAAACCGTCCCCGAAGAAATGCCGGTCGCGCCGGCCATGGAAATGTCGCGCGAGGAAGCTTCGGCGCCCGCGTTCGGTGATTTTTTTGGCGAAAGCGAAACCGCGGCCTCCAGCAATTTTTCCACGACGCCAGAACGTCAAGCGCCAACTTCAGCCGCATCGGATTTTACCAGCGCTCCCGAAACCATTCCCGGAGATGAAGGTTCCGGATTCTTTACCAGTGAGGCCGGCAACGTGCATGCGCCGGCGGGCCAATCTCCGGCGGCATTCGCCGGCTTCGAGGAAAACCAATTCACCCCGGAATACCCGGCGGCTCCGGATAAGAAGTCGGAATCGTTTGCCTCTGAAGTGGCAGGCGCCGCGGCAGGAGCTGCAGCAGTCGCTGCCACCGCCGCTGCAGCCAGTACTCCGCGGCCGCCCCATCCCGAATCTGCGGCAGCCGCGCCCCAGCCAGGGCCTAACGATACGCAGCCCATCTGTACCAATTTTTCTGACGCGGAAACCCAAAAGGTTTCGGGGAAGGCCGTTGCCGCAACCCCAGCCGCAGCGCCTGATTCATCGAAGGCGGCCCATCTCCACGCTGCGCCGGAAGCTCCCGCAGGCAGTAAGGCGGGCCCGCCCCAGGCCGCAATGACCGACGCTTGGGATAGCCCTTTCGAGACACCGCAAGCCAAGCCCGCCGCACCGCCTGCGCCCGACCCGCTGCAAGGCTGGGAAGCGGTATCGGTGGCTCCGCCGGTATCGAAAGCATGGCCGGCCCCGCCGAAAACTTCAGCACCGCCCCCAGCACCGCCCGAGGCCAGGAGCAAGCCCGCTGCCGCGTCCGATGCGCCGTCCGCTAAGCAGGCGTCGGCCGCCCCTGCTCAGCCCGGCGAGCGCCACGAAGAAGACATTCTGGATATCGGCGCGGCCGCGCCGGCTGCCGCTTCATCCTCAACGCCGGCATCTCAAGTTCCCACTACTGCGGCGGCGCCGCCGGCCGATACCCCGGCAGCCGCTGCCCCGCCGCCAGCGACTAAGCACGGCACGGCGCCGGCCCAGCGTCCTAAATTTGCCAGCTTGCCCATGGACAGCGCAGTCGATATCGAACCGGAACCTGAGCTCGACGAAGACGACATTCTCGAGGCGCAACCACCCAGCCGCGTACATGGCTTTGCCGCCGCAGCCGCCGATCCCGATGCTGTGCAACAACGTATTCAAGCTGAGCTCGAACACGATGACATTCTGGGCGAGCCGGCAAAAATCGAAGCGCCCAGCGGCGCCGACCCAGCGTTGATCACCGATCCCCTGGAAATGTCGAACGCCTTCCCCACACGCTTTGGCTTGGATAATCCCGAGCCGGTGGTGGTAGGCATGGCGGCTGATGCGCCCGCCATGTACACCGAACCGGCGCCGGAAGCCAACGCAGGACAGCAGGACCAAGCGGCCAGCCATGCGGATTTCGACGACGATATTCTTGCCGCCGGCGACGAACCGCAGACCCCGTCGCCTGCTTCGCCCGCCGAACAGATCCACTTGATTCAGAACGCTCATCCGGCCGCGGCAGCGACCGCTCCCGAAGCGTCTGCAACCGCCGCGAGCGAGGCGCCCGCAACCGCGGAACACCTCAACGAAGAGACGGTGGCCCGCCTGGTGCAAAATGTGATGGATCAACTCCGCCCCAACCTGGTCGCGGAAATCACCCGGCAGTTGAAAGAACAAAAGCCGGGCGTTTAAGCCTGGTTTCCCCCTCCACCTAACCGTTCGTTTTTTAGCCGCGCTTTTTTTCCAGCAGGATTGCTACGTGCGCGATGGCGGCATCATCGGTCCCCATGCCTTCGGGCGTCTTGGCTTTTAAGCCGATGGCGCTCGCATCAATTTTCAGGAGCTCGGCAAGGTGTCGCTGGATGGCGTCGCGATGCGGGCCGATACGCGGTTCATTGAGGATCAGCGTAGAGTCGAGATTCACGATCGCATAACCTGCCTCGCCCACCTTCTCCAGCGCCTTCTGCAGGAAGAGGGCGGAGTCGGCGTTTTTCCAGCGGGCGTCGGACGATGGAAAAAAGTTGCCGATATCGCCTGCCGCGATCGCGCCCAGCAGCGCGTCGGTGATGGCATGCAGCAAAACGTCGCCGTCGGAATGGCCGGAAAGTCCTCGGGAATGCGGCAGCGCGACGCCGCCGATTTTCAGCGGTATGCCGGCCTTGAACTCGTGTGAATCCCATCCGTAACCAATGCGAAAGCTCATGAAGCGCCTCGTTTGCCGGCGTCGCGCAAGAGAAACTCAGCCAGTTCCAGGTCGCCGGGGGTGGTGATTTTAATATTGCGGAATGACCCCATCACCACCACCACGGGGTGGCCGGCGCGTTCGACCAGCGAAGCCTCGTCGGTGCCGATGAAACCGTCGGCGCTGCTTTCATCGAAGGCGTGCTTCAGGATGCTGTAGAGAAATCCCTGGGGGGTTTGCGCCAGCACGATGCGCTCGCGCGGAATGGTTGAGGTGATCAGCGCGCCTTCCGACGTGCGTTCCACCTGCTTGACGGTATCGGAAGCGGGCACCCCGGCGATGGCGGCGCCATATTTTTTGGCGGCGGCGATGACGCTGGAGATGATGGCCGCATCGACCATGGGGCGCACCGCGTCATGCACCAGCACCAAGTCGGCGCCTACCCCGTCCATCGCCGCCAGCGCGTTGCTCACCGATTCCTGGCGGTGATCGCCTCCGCGCACCAGGTGAATGGGCTTGCTGAATTTCTCCCGCGCCAGCCGCTCGCCCAACTCATCCATCTCATGGCTGCGCAACGCCACCAGGATTTCATCGACTTCAGGATGTTCAACGAACTTGCGCAGGGTGTGGATGATCACCGACACCCCGGCGAGCTCCAGGAACTGCTTGGCGGGTTTCTTTTCCGCGGCTTCGCCCGCGCCCGGCGCGGCGGCATGCATGCGTACGCCCAAGCCAGCCGCGGGGATGATCACCTTCACGCTCATTGAGACTCGATTTTCATCGGGGAAAAAGTATAGCAGCCGATCTGGGACGGAGAAGTGCCGAAAACCGATTCAGGATTTCGGAGAACAGCGCTTCTTGGGATTGTCGCGTTCCAATCTCGTGGTTCTGAC
>JBBSHD010000180.1:0-5208 GCA_038253455.1 Terriglobales bacterium
CCCCCGCGGCCGATGGTATCTCGAACGCCCCGGGGACGCGCACGACGGTCAGGGCGGCGGCTACTGCGCCGCTGCGCCGCAGGGCATCGATGGCGCCCTGCAGCAGGCGCTCGGTGATGAAACTATTCCAGCGGGAAACCACGATGCCGAATTTCTTGCCGCCTGCATTGAGGCGGCCTTCGATTTGCCGCGCCGCCGGTCCCGGCGTGACCTCCTGTTTTTCCGGCGACGCCCATTCCCAGAATGCAATCTTCGTGCCCGGCGCGGGTGCGGCGTAAAACAATCGCGCACCCCAGGATGTCTCCGCAATCGGTGACGGGCGGGTCCGGGCCGCGATGCCGCGACGGTGGATGATCCCGTGCAGCGTGTCCAGTCCCGTGACTTCGATCATGATGCCGGTTGACGCCGGGGCATCGCCGCTGACGAACTCCACCTGTCCCACCGGGGCGATGAATCCGGAGCCCTGGCTGCGGGAATCTTTCCAGTTGAGGCCCTGCTCAAAGCCGAGGCCATCGAAAAACTTTTCGATCGACCGCAGGCTTGATGAGCTCGGGGCCCGCCGCAGAATGGTGATGCTCTTGATCATGGGTGTCAGTTATTTCCCCTGGAACACGGCGGGGCGCTTTTCGAGAAACGCGCGCGTGCCTTCGAGCTTATCTTCGGTGGCGCAGGCCACGCTGAACAGGGTGGCTTCGAGGAACAGGCCGCCCGCCTGCGTCATTTCCATGCCCTGGTTCACCGCTTCCATGGTGTAGCGGACCGCCAGCGGCGCGTTGGCAATGATTTTTTGCGCGATCTCGACCGCGCGTTCCAGCAGTTTGGCCGCGGGCACCACTTCGTTGACCAGGCCGATGCGATGCGCTTCCTGGGCGGTGATCATCTCACCGGCCAGCAGCATCTGCATGGCGATCCCCTTGCCTACGAGGCGGGGCAGGCGCTGGGTCCCACCGTAACCGGGAATGATGCCGAGCTTCACTTCGGGCTGGCCCAGCTTGGCGGTTTCGCTGGCCAGCCGCATGGTGCAGGCCATGGCAATTTCGCATCCGCCGCCGAGGGCGAATCCGTTAATGCAGGCGATCACCGGCTTACCGCAGTTTTCCATCAGGTCGAGGACGGCCTGGCCCTGGTGGGTGTACTCCTTGGCTTCGACCGGGCTGTGCTTCGATAGCTCGCCGATATCAGCGCCGGCGACAAACGCTTTTTCTCCCGCGCCGGTGAGGATGACTACGCGCACGCCGGCATCATTCTTGATGGCGGTGAACGCATGCCCGAGCTCCTGCATGGTCTGCATGTTCAGGGCATTCAACTTTTCCGGACGGCTGATAGTCACGTGCGCGATGTTTTCCCGGATCTCGTATTTCAGGTTGCTGTAGTCAGGCATTTCGTTCTCCCTAAAAAAACTTAGCGCAGCTCGTTGGGCGTGGGATTGGCGGGATCGGAGTAATCGTAAAAACCTTTTCCGCTCTTGCGGCCATACCACCCGGCCAGCACCAGCCGGCGCAGCAGCGGGGGCGAAGCGAAGCGGCGCTCTTTGAATTCGTCATACATCACGTGAGTAATGTAGTACGTGGTATCAAGCCCCACAAAATCGAGCAAAGTAAATGGCCCCATGGGATAGCCGCAGCCCAGCTTCATGGCGGCATCAATGTCGGCCACGGTGCCCACTCCTTCTTCATAGGCGCGAATGGCGTCGAGCAGGTAGGGGACCAGCAGGCGGTTGACGATGAAGCCGGTCTTGTCGCTGGTGCGAATCGGCACCTTACCCAGTTTCTTGCCGAACTCCACCGCATCGGTGAACACCTGCGGCTCGGTGGCCACGGTGCGCACCACCTCCACCAGTTTCATCAGGGGCACGGGATTAAAAAAGTGCAGGCCGATAAAGCGGCCGGGCCGCGCCGTCGCCGTCATCAGCTCGGTGATGCTGATGGATGACGTGTTGCTGGCGAAAATGCATTCTTTTTTAACGATTTTTTCCAGGGCGGCATACGCTTTTCGTTTCTCCTCGACATTCTCAATGATGGCTTCAATGATGATGTCGCAATCGGCGAGTTCTTCGCGTTGCAGGGTGCCGCGCAGCCGGCCCATGGTCTCCGTTTTTTGCTGGGCGGTGATGCCGCCCTTTTCCACCGGCCGTTCGGCGAATTTGGCCAGCGATTTTTCGATGCCGCCGAATCCCTTGTCGAGACTCGACTGGGCGGCCTCCAGCACCAGCACGTCAAAGCCTGCGCTGGCGCACACCTGGGCGATGCCCGAACCCATCAATCCACACCCTAAGACTCCAACTTTGCGAATTTCCATGGTTCTCCTTATTACGATCTCCTGGTAATGATTGCAATTAATGATGAGCGGGCCTGTGGCTCACGCCGCAATGCTCGAGGGCGGTTGCTTACGCGGGCAAGCTTTCGACGATCACGGCTATTCCCTGGCCGCCGCCGATGCACGCGGTGGCCAGGCCATATTTTCCGCCGCGGCGGCGCAACTCGTAGAGCAGGGTGATCAGCAGGCGGGTGCCGGTCGCGCCCAGCGGATGTCCCAGGGCGATAGCGCCGCCGTTCACGTTGACCTTGTCGCGATCAAGTCCCAATTCTTTTTCCACGGAAAGATACTGCCCGGCGAAGGCCTCGTTGACTTCGATCAGATCGATGGCGGAAAGTTCCAGCCCCGACTTCTTGAGCGCGGCGCGGGTGGCGGGAACCGGACCGCTGCCCATAATCCGCGGGTCAACCCCGGCGATGCCCCAGTCCACGATGCGTCCCAGGGGCTTGATGCCGCGTTGTTTGGCCTGCTCCAGGGGCATGACCACAACCGCCGCGCCGCCATCGACGATGCCGCTGGCGTTGCCGGCGGTCACGCTGCCGTTTTTGCCGAACGCGGGCCGCAGCTTGGCCAGGCCCTCGAGGGTGGTTTCCGGACGCAGGTGATCGTCGGCGCTGAAAAATTCTCCGCTGGGTTCTCCCTTGCGGTTCTTGAGCGCCACCCGCGTAATTTCTTCCGCCAGTCTTCCGTTTCGAGCGGCGTCGGCAGCCAGCTTCTGGGAACGTAGCGCAAATTCGTCCATCATCTGGCGCGAGACATGCTGCTGCTCGGCGTAAAGTTCGGCGGTATTCGCCATGTTCAGACCGCAATAAGGATCGAAGAGCGCGACCATCAGCGAGTCTTCCATCTTGCCTTCGCCGAGGCCCAGGCCCCAGCGCGCCCCGCGGATGACATGAGGCGCCTGCGACATGGCTTCCATGCCGCCGGCCAGCACCGTCTGCGCTTCGTCCAACTGGATCATCTGCGCCGCACTGACCACCGACTGCATGCCCGATCCGCACAGGCGGTTGACCGTGAGCGCCGGGACTGCGATCGGCAACCCGGCCAGCAGGCCCACATGGCGGGCGCCGTAGAGGGCGTCCCCGGTGGTTTGCTGGGCGTTGCCAAATACGCAATGGTCGATTTCAGTGGGGGCAACCCCCGCGCGTTCCATGGCGGCACGGCCGGCGATGGCGCCCAGTTCCATGGCGGTGAAATCACGCAACTTGCCGCCAAAGCGGCCCATCGGGGTGCGCGCCCCGCTTACGATTGCAATGTCAGAAGGTTTGAGCATGGGTGGGACCTTGAATTTTAACAGAGGTGAGTCGGCCGCTGCCCGCCAGGGGAAGGCTTCTCACCACGTGCAAATCAGGCCACGGCCTCTGCACTCATGACCGGCGCCAGGCTGCAGACTTTGTTCACCCCGGCCTTGGCGGCTTCAAGGGCGGCTTCGGCGCGGTTGATCACTTCGGTGACGATGTCCACGGCATCGAAGCGCTGATTGATGGCCGCCTCGGCGATTCCCACGGTGAACGGAACGCTGCGACCTCCGGTGCCCGGGATGGTAAACGTGGTCAGGATGCTGCGCATCTTCTCCACCACGAACAGCGAGCTTTTTTCGCCGGTATCGGAGAGCACCAGGGCGATGGTGGTGAGCTCGTAGCGCACGGCCACGTCGGCTTGGCGAATGTGGGCGCAGACCGATTGGCCCAGCTCCTGCATCATGCGCTCGATGGCGGTCTCGCCGATCTCGCGCGCCAGGGCGGATGCCTGGCCGAAATGGATCAACATCAGGGTGCTGGTGGAATTCTGCGAGAGCGCGCGTTCCACCTCGGCCAGCAGGACGTCGAGATAGGAGGCGCGCTTGAGCAATCCTGATTTTTCATCGGTGACCGCCAGGCTCTTCATCAAGTTGCGCAGGCGGGCGTTATTGACGGCATGAATGGTCTGGTCGGCGATAGTGCGCAGCACCACGCTATCGGCGGGCCGCCATGCCCGGGGCGCGTCGCACTGCTCGAGAATGACCACGCCCACGGGCTCGTCGTCGTCGAGCAGCGGGACGGCCAGCAGTGATTTGATTGAGAGGTCGCTGATCGTATCCGCCAGCGGGCGCAACTGGGGCGCGGTTTCGGCGTTGGAAATGGCCACCGCTCCCTGGGCCACAGACAGGCCTTGCACCGCGGCGATAATTTTCTCGACGCTTTGGAAATTCGATTTGGGGACACCCGGCGCACAGTACTCCTGCGCCGCCGACGGGGGCTTGCCGGGAGCGCAGAGCGCGGCCACGCAGCGGCTGGCGTGCCAGTGCCGACCAATGTCGTTGACCGCGGTGAACAGCACGCTCTTCACATTGCCCTGGCGGTAGATGTTGCGGGTGATCTCGCTCACCCGGGTAATGTTGTCCACCGCGTTTTCGTCGGGCTCTGAAGCCACTGACGACATAGGTGCGGCAGGCCGTCCCGCGGCGGAACTCTTCATGCCATTGGCCGGGGGAGCGGCCGGCTCCGATTCCGGTTCATCTTCGTACTTAGGCTCGAAGCCGGTTTCGGAAAAGAACCGGCGGAGTTTTTCGTTCTTGAACTCTTCCCGCGGGAACAGTTTGTGAATGCGGGTGATACGCTCCAGCGCCTTCACCTTCATGGCGTACTGCAAATAAATTTCGGCCTGCAGCATGAGGTCTTCGAGCACGGTGGATTCATTGCCTTCGCCTTCGGTGGTCTCCTCGGTGCTCTTGATTTCGCTAGGAGCGCCTCCCGCCCCGACGGCCTCCAGCCTTCCCAGGATTGCGCGCAGCACGTTGGCATCGATCTTGCCCTGCAGCATCTCCAAACGGCGATTATGGCCGCTCTCATAGGGATCAACCTCGACCGCGCGGTCGAGCGCATCACCCGCTTTGAAAAACTTGCCTTCCGC
>JBBSHD010000181.1:0-5173 GCA_038253455.1 Terriglobales bacterium
CTTGCGCGGAATAAACCAGGCGGCTTCCGGAGACCTTCCGGGTGGCCTGCTGCACCACCACGCCGCCGTCGGCAACGATCTCTTTCAGCTGGCCGGGTGGCGCGCCGGCGGGGGAAGCCGAGCCAGCGGTCGATGCCGGTCCACCCGGGCGGCGCGCTGGATAAAGGATGACGTCCACGTGGTCGGCCCGGGTAATTCCATCTTCGGCGGTCATCGTGACTCCTCCCTCAAATCGCGCCTTGCGATCTTTATCGGAATACACCAGCCGGGTGGAGTGAATGTTCACAGGCACGATCTTGCCTTTGGCATTGGTCTGCACAAGCACGCACGACACCGACTGCTTCCCGGTGGCGGATTGCCCGGTGGCGCGAATGCTCAGCGCGTTCTTGTCGAACTCGATGACCGGGGCCTGGATGATGTTGACCCCCTGCCACAGACGCGCTCCGCCGGAATAAATCGCGGTGGCCGTCGCCTTGCGCGCGATCATCTCTTCCCCGGTGGCGTGGATGGGCTCGGCCCCGGTAAACAGCGCGCCCGGCGCGGAACGGCTGTCGTTGTATGTGGTCTTGACCTCGCCGCGGGCGCTGACTTCCCCGCTACGGCCGTTCAACTGGATGGAGCGGGCCGTGGTAACGATTTCGTCCTGGGTCACTCGCGGAGAGCCGGTCAACAGCAGCGACTGGTCGGCGGGAGCATAGGTGGCCATTCCCGCGGTCGCAACCCTTCCGGATTCTTCGATGCGCACGTCGCCCTGCTGCACTACCGAGGAAATGCCGCCCGCCGGCCCTGCGGACTTCTTCGAAGACCCGCCGGATGATTGCGAGGACGCTGCGCCTCCGGCCAGCACCACATCAAGTTGCCGGCTGGTGCTGGTGCGCACCGGCTGTCCCGGAGTCTCGGAAACAATTTTGGCATTGGGCTCGCCGTGCAGGCGGGTCGTGCCCGCGGCGTCACGCGCCGCTGAAAATGATCCGGCGGTAATGGTGGTGCGGGTATTTTTCCTATCGACGCCGGACAGCGATGTTCCGGCGGCTCTGGGGTTGCTATCGGCGATCACGATCTGCGCGGATCCCGAAGTAGTGGCGCGGTTCAGCGTAGCCGAATCACCATCCCGAAAAAAATCAACGGCTTCGGCGGTGATTTCCAGCGATTTCTGGCCGGAACCCTCCGTACCCTGCCGCATGATGACATGGTCGCTGGCGCGCGCTTTCTGCACCCGGTTTCCCACAACAAAATCGACTGTCACCATGCCTGCGGTGGCGTGGCGAGGTGGGGCGACGGTTGAATCCATGACCACGCCGCCGGTCATTTTCACATTCTGAAACTCGCCTTTAGAATTCACCACGGCGTTGGCGCGGTCGCTGCGCAGCGTGTTGTTGCCTCCCTTGGGGTCTTTCTGGGTGACGCGCACATTACCGGTGGCCACCGCACTCTCGATCTGGTTATCCGGACGCAGCAGTATTGTGACCTGTCCCGCCTCCACCTCCTGATCGGGCTGGTGCAGGCGCACCCCATCAAGCGTGGCGCGGCGGGGCGATGTGGTGAAAGTCCCATGGGTGGCATCGAGCGTGGTGGGCGGTCCGGTTGCGGCGGTGACCGCCACCTTGCCGCTGGGGCGCAATCCCTTTTTCAACACCGAAGCGGAGGTAGTCAGATGCAAGGCCGATTGCAACGTGAGCATGGCCTCGTGGGAATCGTATAAAGCGCCGTGAGCGGAGCCGCTCCCCTGGGGAAGAACAAATTCAATGTTCTCCTGGGTGGAAGCTAGGCCGGTCTTCTGGTTGAACACCAGGCCGCGGGTTTGCAGGTGCACGGGATTTTTGCCGGTTTCGGCGGGCACGCTCTGGTCCGGCCGTGCGGTCGCCCCGGCGTCGCTTTCCAGCTCAATTTCCACGTCGCCTTCCGCGGAAACTTCTCCGGTAGCCGGATCGTAGGCGAATTCGCTGCCGTGTATGCGATCGAAGCGATTGCTCTTTCGCCCGTACACAATGATGCTTACATTTTGCAGGCGGCTGCGCCCTCCCATCGAAAGCTGGATGGCCTTGTCGGCCTTGATGGTGAAGAGGGTGCGTCCTCCTTCAGATTTCGAAAAACTAAAGCCGGTGGTGCTCTGCTGGATGTTGATGCCCAGCCG
Source organism: Terriglobales bacterium (assembly GCA_038253455.1). Taxonomy (GTDB): domain Bacteria; phylum Acidobacteriota; class Terriglobia; order Terriglobales; family Acidobacteriaceae; genus JBBQWT01. The sequence goes on from JBBSHD010000181.1 coordinate 2,135, forward strand.
CTTCTCCACCGCCGCCACGGTTTCACGCGCCCGGTAGCGCACGTAGAAAAACAGACCGGTCACCAGCACCACGATGAGTATGGCGGTGATTCCGAGCCAACGCCGCAGCACTTCGATGCGTGAAGCCATGAGACAAGAGTATTACAAAACCGCGAGGCGACGGATGGCGCCTTGGCCGGAAGGAGATGCGTAGCTCAGTCGGGCATGATTCTTCAGCATTCCCACCCCACGGCGAACCATCCGCCGTATCATCCCCCGCTGCATCTTTCGGGTAAAATGCTCACTTGATGGAGCTGAACCGCTTACTCAAGTACCTGCGCCCCTACCGCTTGCCGTTTGCGGGCTCAGTGGTGCTGATGGCGGTTGCCGGGCTGATGGACGCGTTCCGCGTGTTGCTGGTGCGGCCCATCTTTGACCGGGTTCTTCATCCCGCGTCGCAATCCCGCGATATCGTTCTCTTTACCATCTCCGGACACACGCTCTACCTGCAACAGCTCGTGCCCAGCCATTTTCGCAATGCCTGGACCATCGTCGCGTTTTCCCTGGTGGTGGCCACGGTCTTGAAAGGACTAGCGCTGTACTCGGGCACCTACCTGGTGAATTATGCCGGGCTGGGAATGTTGACCGACCTTCGCAACGATCTGTATGAAGCCATTCTGCGGCGTTCGGTGGCGTTCTTTCAGCGGCACTCCACCGGCACGCTGCTTTCGACGATCATCAATGACATCGAGCGCATCCAGTTTGCGGTTTCGGCGGTGCTGGCGGAATTCCTGCAACAGCTTTTTATCCTGGTCTTTACCGCCGTGGTGGTGGTGTTGCTGGGCGGCAAGATGGCGTTCATCCTGCTCCTGTTCATCCCCGTGATCCTGTTTTCCTCCGGCAAGATCGGGCGGCGCGTGCGCTTCACCACCCGCCGCGGCCAGGACAAGCTGGCCGACATTCAGAACATCCTGCATGAAACCATCAGCGGCAATCGCATCGTGAAGGCCTTTGGCATGGAGTCATGGGAGATCATGCGTTTCCGCCAGGCCGCCGCCCGGCTGTTGCGCGCCAACCTGCGGTCGGCCCAGACCCAGGCCATCAGTTCCCCGCTCATGGACATCATCGCCTCGATTGCCATCGCCATGCTCATGCTGCTGGGACGCGACCGCATCGGCGCCGGAGCGTTTTCCGCCGGAAGTTTTCTTACCTTTATCATCGCCGTCTTCAAGCTCTACGACCCGGTGCGCAAGTTTACCCAGTTTCATAACAGCTATCACCAGGCGGTGGGCGCATCCTCTACGTTGTTCCAGTTCATGGATGCCGACGACGACGTAAAACAATCAGCCGGCGCCACCCAGTTGCCCGCGTTCCGCAGCGCGGTAAAATTTGAGCACGTGGATTTCGCCTACACCGGGGCCGACGTCGAGCCCGGCCGCACCGTGCTGCATGACATCACCCTTGAAGTGCACGCCGGGGAAATGCTCGCCATCGTGGGCTCGAGCGGCTCCGGCAAAAGCACTCTGGTGCACCTGATTCCCCGCTTTTTCGACGTCAGCGGGGGAAGGTTGCTGCTCGACGGCCACGACGTACGCGACGTTTCGCTGGATTCGCTGCGCGCCCAGGTGGGCATCGTTACCCAGGAAACCATCCTGTTTAATGACACCGTCGCCAACAACATCGCCTATGGCCGGCCGCATGTGGGTCTTGATCTCAACCGCGTCGCCGCGCGCGCCGCCCTGGCCGATGATTTTATCCAGAACCTGCCTGAAGGATATGACACCATCATCGGGGAAAGAGGATTGCGGCTCTCCGGCGGCGAACGGCAGCGCATCGCCATCGCCCGCGCCCTGCTCAAGAACGCGCCCATCCTGATTCTCGACGAAGCCACTTCGGCCCTGGACACCGAGTCGGAGGCCCTGGTGCAGGTAGCGCTGCAAAACCTGATGCAGGGACGCACCGTGTTTGTGATCGCGCACCGGCTTTCCACGGTGCGGCGCGCCGACCGCATTGTGGTCATCGAGGACGGACGAATCGCCGATGAAGGCAGCCATGAAGAATTGCTGGGACGCCTGGGCACCTACCGCCGTCTTTACGAGTTGCAATTTATCGATGTGGACACGAAAATTCCCGAAGTTCCCGTGAGGCAATAAGCTTGCCGATTCGATCGATGACCGGTTTCTCCCAGGTGCAGGCCATCGGCGCGGGCGGGCGCAGCTTCAACCTGTCGCTCAAGTCGGTCAATCATCGCTTCCTCGAGGTGCACCTGCGCCTGCCGGGTGATATGAACAGCTTCGAAATGAAGGTGCGCCGCATTTTGAAGGAGCGCATCAGCCGCGGGCGGGTCGAAGTGTCGCTTAGTTTTGAAGCTGCATCCACCAGCGGGATGAGTCTCAACCACGTTTGGATCAAGGATTACGTGGCCGCGTACCGCGAAGCGGCCGCGCAGCACGGCTTGCATCCCGACCCGGACCTGAACCTGATCTTGAAGGCGCCGGGAGCGGTGCTGGATTCCGCGCCCCGCGCCGGGGGCGACGAATGGGAGATACTCGCCGAAGAGGCGCTGCACCAGGCCATTCGTTCCCTCGAACAGATGCGCGAGCAGGAAGGCGCGGAACTGGCCGAAGATCTGCGCCACCGTATGCAGGTACTGGAAGAGACCACGCGCAAGGTCGCCCAGTTGCGGTCAGATGTTTCGGCGGCCTACTGCGAGAAAATCCATTCACGCTTGACCGAGCTCACCGCCGGCAACGTCGATCCGGCGCGTATTTTGCAGGAGGCCGCCATCCTGGCCGAACGCAGCGACGTGGAAGAAGAGACGGTGCGCATGCTGGCGCACATCCGCCATTTCACCGGCTTGCTAGATTCCGACACCGAGGCGGGCAAGAAAATGGACTTCCTGCTGCAGGAAATGAACCGCGAGGCCAACACCATGCTGTCCAAGACTTCGGGCGTGGCCGGCCTGGGCTTGCGCATTACCGAGCTGGGCCTGAGCATGAAGGCGGAAATCGAAAAATCACGCGAACAGGTGCAGAACATCGAATGAGCGGCCTTCTCTTC
>JBBSHD010000182.1:0-5172 GCA_038253455.1 Terriglobales bacterium
CCCGAGACCTGGCGCTTCAGCATTGATGTAGCCCGCAGTTGGGAGCGCGAGTTTTTTGCGGCGGAAACACCCCACACCCGCAAGATTGCATTACGCAGCGCGATGATCATGTGGCCATCGCCTGATGGAATCTTCGATACCCTGCTTCGCCTGGTGCGTCTGGGATTAGGCGGGACCGCAGCTTCCGGCAAGCAATACATCTCTTGGATTCACGGCACGGATTTCATGCGGGCCCTGGAGTTTCTGATCAGCCACCCTGAACTCGAAGGGGTGGTCAACATTTCGGCCCCCCATCCGCTTCCCAACCGCGAGTTCATGCGAGTATTACGTAGTGCATGGGGCACGCGCATTGGCCTTCCCGCCACAGCATGGATGCTGCATATCGGAGCTTTTCTCATGAGATCGGAAACCGAACTGATTCTGAAAAGCCGGCGCGTCGTCCCGGGGCGGCTCTTGCAGGCGGGGTTTCAATTTGAGTTTGCGGATTGGACCGCGGCCGCACAGAACTTGGTGCGGCGCGAGCGGGCTCGCCGGGAGCAGCCTATTAGTCCGGAGTCAATGTGAAGGTCAAAGTCGTCTATTGGTTTTCTGTGACTCCCCTCGCCGCTTCGTCTTGTGCGCGCTCTGGCGCGTCTGTATCATTAGCCCGGCTTCAGCTCCGACTTTCCGACAGGTGCCCTCCGATGAAAATGATGAACCCTCCTCATGCAATTTTGGCCCTTGCCCTTCTCGCCATGCTGTTCGCCGGATGCCAGCAGCCGGCTTCGTCCAAGCCGCCTGAGGCCAATGAAACTGCGCAGGCCCCGACGCCGTTGAAAATCGGCGGCAGCGACGTGGTTACTTTGCGCCGCGCCAAGACCGGCGACAATACCGTGCCCGAATTTCTTTCGGCCACGGTTTTGCCGGGCCGCGGGATGAACCTTTTTGGCGTGACCGCCTACCTGCCGGGTAAGGGAGAGATCCAAGTCATCGACGCGCCCAAGACCCTGGCCGAAGCCGCGCAGATCTTTACCGGGCAGGGCGACGACGCCACCGGCAACAAGAGCTTCACCATCGGCGGGGCGTTTCTGGCGCCTTTCGCCAACCGCATCGTGGGAAAGGTTTCGCCCGACGGCAAGACCATCACCACCGAATGGCATGGCAGCGAAGTCACGCTGCCCGCCAACTGGAAAGGGAAATTGCCAACCGCAACCCCTCACGCCATGCACGGGTTGATTCTGAACTCCAGCGCCAGCGACGTGAGCACGACCCCGGTTACGGACGGCCAGTCGGTCACGGGACAAATCCACGGCGGCGATTTTGACGGCCGCTGGTTTTCAAAGAACGATCTCGCCATCACCGAGCAGTTGACCGGCAAGGCGGTGGACATCAGCGTCACGGTGAAGAACGTCGGCGACAAGGCGGAGCCGGTGGGCGTGGGATGGCATCCTTATTTCGCCATTCCCAGCGGCGACCGCACCCAGGCGCGGCTGTACATTTCGGGCGACCAGCGCACCGTGGTTAACAACTACGACGATGTATTCGCCACGGGAAAACTGGTTCCGGTGAAGGGCACGCCTTACGACTTCACCCGGCCCGGCGGCAACCCGCTGGGGAAACAATACCTCGACGACAACTGGACCAACCTGAAAAAGGATTCGTCGGGAAGCTCGGTCTCGGAAATCGTCGATCCCGCGGCGCACTATGGGTTGCGCATCGTAGCGGTATCGCCGCAAATCAACGCGGTGCAGGTTTACTCGCCGCCGGACAAGTCGTTCATCGCCCTGGAGCCGCAGTTTAATCTCAACGATCCGTTTGGCAAGGAGTGGAAGGGCCGCGACACCAGGATGGTCACGCTGAAACCGGGCGAGTCGGTCACCTGGAAGGTCCGGCTGGAACTCTTCGTGCCGGCGTCGTAGCCGGCTCGCAGATTTACTTTTTCTTCTCGCCGGCGTGGCCGTGATTACGGTAGGGCACGCCGGCCTGGGTCTGGTTCACGTCGGCGAAGAGCGTGTCGATCCATTCATCGGTCTTGATGAATCCCTTGCCGTACTGGTCGTCATACGCCGCCAGAATGTGGGACTTCTTCATTTCATCCGCAGATAGATTTTTCCTGATACCGCCGGCCACCAGGGCGCGGGTCTCCTGCAGCATCTTGACGAACTTGCGAACGTCGTCGCCGGTGGATAGCGGGCCGTGGCCGGGAATAAATTTGGCATCCGCGGGCGCGATCTGCAGCACCTTCTCGACCCCCGCGATCATTCCGCTCACCGAGCCGCCGCTGCCCACATCCACGAAGGGAAAGCCATAGGTCACGAAGTCGTCCCCCATGTGGATTACGTTGGACTGGGTAAAGAAAATCACGCTGTCGCCGTCGGTATGGCCGGCGGGAAAATAAATGGCGCGAATATCTTCGCCGTTCAGATGCACGGTGGCGCGATCGTTGAACGTGACCACGGGCAATGCGCCGGGAGCGGCCGGCGGTGTGACGTTGCCGCGGGTGGTGGTTCCCTGCGCCAGCCGCTTGCGCACGTTTTCCTGGGCGATGATCGTTCCCAGTTTGGCGAACGCCTGGTTACCACCGGTGTGGTCGCCGTGGTAATGGGTGTTGATGATGAAGCGCACCGGCTTGTCGGTAATCCCCTTCAAAGCGGCCTCAATTTTGGGCGCCAGCGGCGCAAACTGGTCATCCACGATGACGATGCCGTCGGGGCCGACCGACGCGCCGATATTTCCGCCTGCGCCTTGCAGCATGTACACCGTGCCGTTCACCTTCTGCACCTTGATCTCGACTTTGGAATAATCAGGGACGGTCTGCGCCGAAATTGGCGCGGCCAGCAACGCTGACGCCAAAGCAATGTGCCAGATCTTCATGGAAACTCCTTCGATATGCGGCATCGGTCACTGCCGATTGCGGCGCCGGAGGCCATTGTATTGGAACCCCGCGCGCCATGGCGATTGCGGGCACGGAGTATCATCCCCGGCAGGAGAATTTTATGACAGAGAATGCCACCAACCCTGAAGCCGGCCGGGTGCTGGGAATTGGGGGAGTGTTCCTCAAATCCCCCGACCATGCCCGCCTGCAGTCCTGGTATGAAGCTAACCTGGGACTGCGCAACGATCCGTCCGCTGGAATCATGCTGCACTGGCGGTCGGATGAAAATCCCGATGAACGCCATATGACCGTGTGGTCGGCGTTTGCCGACAGCTCGAAATACTTTGATCCCAGCAAGGCGCCTTTCATGATCAATTACATCGTGGATGATATTGACGCGATGCTGGCCAAACTCAAGGCCGGGGGTGCGACCATCGACGCCAAACGCGACGACTCCGATTATGGCCGGTTCGCGTGGGTTTACGATTGCGATGGCAATAAGATCGAATTGTGGGAGCCTCCGAAAGCAAACCTTTCCGCGGACACGGCCGGGCAGGAACCTTAGAAACGTTGGAGCGCCGGCGCCGCGGGGAAACCAAGGATTCCGCGGCTTCGCCCGGAATGACAATTTTATACGGAACGCATAGCGTCGTTGGATACAACCGGCGCATTCATGAAAGAGAGAGTGCATGAACGAGAACAGACCCGCGGAGATGTCTTCCGCTGAAGTCATCGAGCTGACCACTAAGTACACCTATGGCACCTGGCGGTTTCAAAAAGGATGGAAGCCGCGCCATATCGTTGACGCCGAGGGCTGTTATTTTTTCGATTCCGATGGCAAGAAGTACCTGGATTTTTCCGGCCAGCTCATGTGCATGCACCTCGGCCACAAGAACCAGGCGGTGGTGGAAGCCATTCAGAAACAGGCGGCGCTGCTGCCTTTCATCGGCCCGGGATATGCCACTACCGTGCGCGCCGAGCTGGCCAAGCTACTGCTGGAAGTGCTGCCCAAGGGCCTGGAGAAGTTTTTCTTTACCACCTCGGGCACCGAGGCCAACGAAGCTGCTTTCAAGATTGCGCGGATGTACACCGGCAAGACCAAGATCATTTCCCGCTACCGCTCCTACCACGGTTCCACCATGGGCTCGATCGCGGCCACCGGCGACTTCCGGCGATGGGCGATGGAGCCCGCGGGCAAAATTCCCGGAGTGATTTTTTCTCCGGAGGTCAATTGCTACAAGTGTCCCATCGGTCATACCTATCCGCAATGCGATATCGCCTGCGCCAATTACCTGGAGCACATGATCGTCAACGAGAGCGACGTGGCGGCGGTGATCGTGGAGCCGGTGGTGGGCACCAACGGTGTGCTGGTCCCGCCGCCTGAATATATGCCGCGCCTGCGCCAGATCTGCGACCGCCACAAGGTGCTGCTGATCGCCGATGAGGTCATGACCGGCTGGGGACGCACCGGGCAATGGTTTGCCATGGACCACTGGGGGGTAATTCCCGACATTCTGACCACCGCCAAGGGACTCACCAACGCCTCGATTCCACTGGGCTTGTGCGCCACCAGCGCAAAAATCGGCGCCTATTTCGACGATCACTTCTTTTCTCACGGCCACACCTACGAAGCGCACCCGCTGACCCTGGCGCCGGCCATTGCGGCCATCAACGAAATCAAAAGAATGAACCTGGTGGAACGCTCGAATGAAATGGGTGCCTATCTAGGGGGCCGTCTCAACCAGTTGAAGGCGAAACACCCGTCCATCGGCGAGGTGCGCGGCATGGGATTGTTCTGGGGCCTGGAGATGGTCAAGAACCAGGCCGGCAAGACCCCGTTCAACACCTACGCCGACAAGGCCGCGGGAAAACCCACGGTGGTGGATTCGGTGGCGGCCCAGATGATGAACCAGGGGGTGTTCATTCAATCGTGGGTAAGCCACTTTGTGATTGCGCCGCCGCTGATTGCGAGCAAGGAAGAACTCGATATCGGAGTCAAGGCGCTGGATGAGGCGCTGGGTATAGCGGATGCCGCCATGGAATAGGCGGAGTTTGTCGCGATATTGTTTTTGCTGCCTTATGTGGTAATCACTCAATACAATTTCGCAACCCATCCCGGTCGCTAAAGATGTCTTCCTCCGAAATGAACCTCGCCTATTGGTGGGAGCAGCAGGCTTCAGCCTGCTGAAAAGCGCTTTTCATAATCGGCTTTGAGCCGCGGCGTCTTTGAGATTCACGGGAAAACATCCGGAGCTCAGACGCATTCAAAGAAAACGCAAGGTCCTTCGCTTAAACAAGAAGCAAGAGCTCGCTCCAGG
>JBBSHD010000183.1:0-5114 GCA_038253455.1 Terriglobales bacterium
TATGCCCGGCCCTCCTTCACCTTCGCGAACGTGCTCGATTTCGCCCAGGACATGCCGTATCTTCAAACCGGACCCACCATCGACACGCGCACGCAAACCATCGCGCAGAACCTGTACACCCGCATTCACATGACCTATGTAGGCGGGTTCGTGCAGGACGACTGGAAAGTGCGCCGGAATTTTACGTTGAATCTGGGTCTGCGGTATGAATATTACGGTCACCTCGCCCAGGTAGACCGCAGCGGCACGCCTTTATCGCTGTTCACCCCCGGCGCCGGCGCGACGTTCAACGAACAAATCGCGAACGGCAGCATGCGCGTTACCGGAAACGGCTTGGTTTCCACCAACGCCCCGCAGGGCTGGAATCCGCGCATCGGTTTCGGGTGGGATGTATTCGGGAACGGGTCGCTGGCGGTTCGAGGAGGCTACGGATTGTTCTATAACCGAGTGGGCGATCTTTCCTGGGCGGGAAGCGGCCGCGGGAATCCCCCTTTCGGACAGGTGACTTTCGACGTCCGCAACGGACAGAGATTGAATTATTCTCTGGGAAGCGCCAATGGCCTGTTTTTCCCGCTGCCCGAAGGGGTCCAATTCAAGCTCAACGATCGCGGAGGGCTCTTGGGAACTCCGCTTACGGTATCGGGCATCAATCCCAACTTCGATGAACCTCGGGCGCAAGTTTGGAATCTCCAAATCCAAAAAGCTCTCACAAATTCGATTCTGTTGGAGATCGACTACATCGGGAACCACGGCGATAATCTGTACGTTCAAACCAATGCCAACCGGTTCGCCGGGGATCTGCTGAAGAACAATGGGGCTCTGTCTCGCCTGAATCAGTCCTTCGGTCCCATCATTTTTGGCCGAACCCTGGGTTATTCGGACGGCCACTATGGGTCGGTATTGATCAGCAAGCGATTTTCAAAGGGGCTTTCAGCCAAGGGAATTTATACCTTTGGGAAGTCCACGGATCTGACGTCCAGCAACGATAATGGCGTGGGCGGCGGCCAGAACGTCTATGACGCCGCGAACCCCGCCGGTCAACATGCCCGGTCCGACTACAGCGTGTCGCGCCGCTTTACCTTCGACGCGGTGTACGCCATTCCTTCGCTGGTGCGTAACGGGTTTGCCAGGCACCTCACCGGCGGCTGGGAATTATCCGTCATTGGCATCCTGCAGAGCGGCTTACCATTCTCCGTCGTCACTACCGCTCCTTACCCCAGAGGCGATTTCAACGCGGACGGCCAGAATTACGACTCACCCAACACGCCTAGTTTCGGAAATTCAAAGCCCTCCTCGCGCGGCGACTTCCAGAGCGGAATCTTTCCGGCCTCGGCCTTTCCTCTTCCCGCCCCTGGACAACAGGGCAACCTTGGAAGAAACACGTTTGAAGGTCCCGGACTGGCCAACGTGAACCTGAACATCGTGAAGAACACCAGGATCCCCTGGTTCGTGAAAGAAGGCGCCACTTTCCAGCTTCGGGGCGAAGTATTCAACTTATTCAACCGGGTCAACTTACTGAACCCGGTGGCTGACTTGTCCAGTTCGCTGTTCGGGAGATCCACCAGTCAGAATTTGCCGCGGTCGGTCACCATGGGAGTGCGGATTCAGTTCTGACCGGAAGATCCATGCGTAAACCTCTGTTGATGTTAATTGCTGTGTGCGCCGGTTGTCTGGGCGTTTCCGGCCAAGACCCCTCGGTTCGGCCGCAGGGCTATCATTTTGAGGGTCCGCAGACCCCGTCCGACTTTCCCAAGTGGATTGCGGACATGAAACGCTGGCGGATGGAATATCTGAAGCGGATCGGCTATAACGGTTCGGAGTACGACCGTCCGGAACTGAAGTGGACTCAGAGCAGTTTCATGCAGCCCCAGATGATGATCGAAGACCGTTATTTCTACGATCCGATAAAAGCCAAGTACACGGTTGACCGGTACCTGGACGATTTGGAAAAGCGGTATGGCGGCATCGATTCAGTGCTGGTCTGGCCTACGTATCCGAACATCGGAATCGACGACCGCAGCCAGTTCGATCTGTTTCGCGACATGCCCGGCGGCATGCCGGGAATCAAGCAGATGGTGGCCGATTTCCACCGCCGCGGCGTGCGCGTACTATTCCCGATGATGCTCTGGGATCAGGGTACGCGCGATTTCGGCGTGGCGGAATCACAGGCGCTGGCCGAGGAGCTGGCGGAAGTAGGGGCCGACGGAATCAACGGCGACACCATGGGCGCCGTCCCGCGCGAATACCGCATCGCCTCCGACAAGACCGGGCATCCACTGGCGTTTGAACCGGAAGCGTTGAACGTGGATGAAGCTTTGGCTTATAACAACATGAACTGGGGCCAAGCCGTACTGGCCGGCCCAAGTGTTGGGCCGCAGCCTCAACTCGGCAGCCTGGCGCCCCAACTGGTCTCGAAATACAAATGGCTGGAACCTCGCCACCTCACACATATTTCCGATCGCTGGCAGCGCGGCAAGAATATCGACCTGCAGTATGCCTTCTTTAACGGATTTGGCATGGAGACATGGGAGAACATCTGGGGCATATGGAATGAGATGACGCCCAGGGATTCCGAGACGGTGCGCCGCATCGGCCGTATCGAGCGTAAGTTCGCGGAGAATTTGGTAAGCGCCGACTGGGAGCCGCACACACCGCTCTTACAAAGAGGCGTTTACGCCAGTAAGTGGCCGGGCGCCGCCCGAACGGTCTGGACCATCGTTAACAGGAATGAGTTCGACGTGGCCGGTCCCCAGATCGAAGTGCCGCATCAGCCTGGACGCCGCTATTTCGACCTTTGGCAGGGCCGTGAGTTATCACCCGAAATCCGGGACGGCTCCGCCGTGCTGAGCTTCCCCATAGAAGCCGGCGGCTACGGCGCTCTGTTGGCGGCCAAATCTTCCTCCTTGGATACCAAGGTGGACGCCAGCCTGAAGACCTTTCTGGACGAGATGGGTGGAATGGCTAAGAAGCGGCTGGACAGTTTCTCGACGGCCAGGAATATTCTGCGGCAGAAGGTGACCGGGATCGCGCTTACCAAGCCCGCCGCGACTGCTCCGGCCGGAATGGTCCGCTTGCTTGCCGCCAATTTCCCGTTCCGTGTCTCTGGAATCGAGATCGAAGGCGAAAATCAGATCGGCGTTGACGTCCAGTATCCTTGGGAGAACGTTGCGCGCCGGGATCATAAGTCGATGGTTTCCATTGGCTCGTTCTACATCGATCGTTACCCGGTGACGAACGCGGATTTCAAGAAGTTTGTAGAAGCCGCGAAGTACCGCCCGGCGGACGATCACAACTTCCTGAAAGATTGGAGGAACGGAAGCTTTCCCGAAGGATGGGCCAACAAGCCCGTAACCTGGGTGTCGCTCGAAGACGCCCGCGCCTATGCGCAGTGGGCCGGCAAGCGCCTTCCGCATGAATGGGAATGGCAATATGCCGCACAAGGTACGGACGGCCGTCTCTTCCCGTGGGGCGATAAATGGGACGCCAGCGCGGTACCCGTGCCCGAAAAAGGCCGAACGCTTCGCGGACCGGACGATGTCTCGGCTCACCCGCGCGGCGCGAGCCCATTCGGGGTCGAGGACCTGACCGGTAATGTCTGGCAGTGGACCGACGAGTATATCGACGATCACACCCGCGCGGGAATCTTGCGCGGGGGCAGTTATTATCAGCCGCAAGGTTCGCGCTGGTACTTTCCCCAAGCGTATGCATTGAACGAACACGGCAAGCTGCTCATGATGGCACCGGGGAAGGATCGGTCGGGAACGTTGGGTTTCCGGTGCGTGGTGGATTCGCAATAGAGAACGTTCTGCGCTGTCAGAAATTACTTAGTACCCGGCCAGCTTTCGACTGTCGAGCCAAGCCGGCTGCCGTAATGGTGGCTTCGGTTCTCCGCGCGGCGAAGGTCACCCTCAGTGGGTCCTTAATGTGAACTACCCAAGACCCGCTAGTTGAGTTTGCGGCCAGAGCAGGTCCCTCAGGCAAGGCCCTGAAGAGCTACTAGGAGTGGGAGAGCGGGGATTCCGGGGGAGGACCAGCAAGTCGTTGATTCTTTTAGCAATGGTGCGCCTAATTTATACCGGGCAGGTTTATACCGCGCAGGCAAAAACAGTGGCGTTTTCGCGATTTGCCGCACGGCCCGCGCCCGGATAAATAACTGTGCCGTTGATTCTGAACGGGCTTATCTAGCTGACCCCCCGGAATCTCCCGCTCTCCCGAAGCAGGTCGGCCACAGGACTCTCCAGCCGACGACGTAACCTTGGGTCATGAAATGGACACTGAAGCTCGTCGTCGAAACGGCACCAGGCAATGTTGTCACCGAACATTCATGGATTTGCCTGTTTTGCGACCGCTAATGATCGCGAGAGCCGCACGGGCATCAGGATCACTTGGGTTGATGCTTAGAGCCGTTCGAAGCTCCTGCTCGCCGGCTTGCAGGTCTCCTGACTGGCAATAAACAAGTCCCAAATTCCTATGGAAGCTGGCCTTTGCCCGGCAGGAATCGCACAGAGCGATTGCCTTTTTCAATTGGTCTATCGCCTTCGGAAAATCATGAGCCTCACTGGAGGCTAGGGCGAAGTTGCCCAGTAACTCCGCTTCATCCTGGAGTTGCCTTTGGCGTTGGAGGTCCGTGAAACGTTTCTGGTATTGTCCTGCTTCTTCTGGATCTGATTTTCGTAAAGCGTTCGACAGGTTGTATAAAGATTCGGAATGCTCTGGGTTGGCAGCCACCGCTTTCTTCCACGCCTCGATCGCATTCGTATCATTGCCAATCGCTTTCAAACAGTGCCCCAGAAGGAACCAGGAGTTTGCATTGGCAGGTTCAAGCCGCACCGCCGTTTCGAGCAACGCCACGCCACGCTCGGGGTGTCCGGACTGCTTCCACGCGAGCGCGCGAAGAAAATACGTGTGAGCAAAAGACGGCGCCAGTCTGGAAGCGATCTCCAACTCTTGTAGCGCGCGCTCATACTGACTTCTGTCCAGCAGGGCGCGACCGAGGTTGTAATGCGCCGCGGCGGAGTTCGGAGCGAGCCGTACGGCCTGGGAGAACTGCTCGAAGGCCTCGTCAGCATCAAAACTGTCGGCGAGGGCGATGCCGAGGTCGAGATGCCCTTCCA
>JBBSHD010000184.1:0-5021 GCA_038253455.1 Terriglobales bacterium
CGGGACTCTCAAGAATCAGCCATGGTCATTCCTAAGGTATCCTTAACTCCAGTCGCTGCAATGATTTACAGGCGACATCCCGAGAGGGGGCAAAGGGCATCTAATGATCCATCAGGCTGGAGGCGCTTGTGGGAGCGGGTCTTTCGTAACCTTTCCATTTTAATCGCTAGGGCATCTAGATCTGGAGTTGGTTGAAATCGGCATTAAATTCTTTTATCCAAATTGCCTAAGGAGGAAGCATGAAAACAACACTTATAAAGACAGCGGTAACGGGAGTGACATTTTGTCTGGCAGTAGCGGGCGCTTCGGCGCTCGGAACTCACGGCGGACCGCATGGTGGCGCTCATTTTGGGTCGAGCACCCACGCTTCGATGGGATCGACTCATATGAGCTCGCACGGGGGCGTTCGCTCAAATGCGGGAGGCACGACCACCGGACTGACACGGGCCAGGAATTCGCAGACCCTCAACACCAAGGCTGATGATGAGCGTGGGTTCACAACCGCACCTGGGCTGGACAAGGCCGCCAAAGCCAAGGCCAAGTCTAAATCGGATGTGGATACCGACACCGACAAAGACACGACCCGCACCCACCCGAAGTCCAGCGCAACCCGCTCCAACAAAGGTGGAACTACCCGCGGACTGGCACGCGCCAAACAGGTTCAAAGCCTGAACACTACCGCTGACACCAATCGTGGTTTCACTTCCTCGACCGGTCTCAGCACCGCGACCACCTCCACCACTAAAACGCGCAAGGGCGCCAAGACTCCCAAAACCGGGACCGATGACGAAAGCCGCGACTAACCTTGTTTTACAACCGGCCGGGCGACCATAATCGCCCGGCTTTTTTACTTTCATTTCCCGGGGAGAATCCATCATGAAGAATAAGAAACTAGTTGCCGCATTTATAAGTTTTACCTGTCTGGCTTCAATGGCGGCCACAAACCCTGCAAAGGACGGCGCCAAGCTCGACGAGCAACTCAAGAAAATCAGTCTCGTGGCCTCTGACATGGATGGGCGGCGTGTGGTGAACCGGGTCATGGCCAAAGAGTTGGGAGTGCCGCGCAAGCAACTCGTCGATGAACGTAAGAGCACTCAATTTGTTTACGGACAGATCTTTGCGATTCATGAAATTGCCCGGCTGTCCCATTCTTCATTCGCCGAAGTTGCGAAAGAAGCCATGAATGGGAAGAGCCCGCTGGCCATCAGCATGGAAAGAGAGATCGACCTGAAAAAAATCTTGAAGGATGCCAAAAAAATAAACTCCAAACTCGACTCCGAACTTGCAGCCGTGGCCGACGGCGAAGAATCTGAAATCGCCGACGACCAGGCGGATGGTTACGATCCCGGCGGCGACGCGCAGCCGGGAGATACATCGGGCCTTACTGCAGCCGAAGTTTCCCAGGCTCGCCAGTATGTCAGGCAACCTCCCGGCCTGGCCGCACGCGTTTCTAATATGAACAGCCGGTTAAATGCCGGAGCTAACGGCGGTGGCATCAGCCGTAGTGGCAGCGGCAGCGGTAACACTGCAGCCGGCGCCCGTGGAGCTTCAGCCAGCGGTGGACGTGGCGGAGGCCCTCACTAGAAATAAGTCATTCCCGCAATTCAAGAATCCCTCCGGGACCAATGCCTGGAGGGATTTTTCTTTGTTTCGGAGTTCCTGAAGTGGCGGAAGCAATCGCAAGCCGCCCGTCGATCCTGCGCTATACTACCGGCAAGAATCGACCGCTCATTTCTATCCCTCCAGGGAGGAATTTTTATGCCCAAAAAACTAATTGTTGCATTCGCCGTTTTCTCCAGCGTGGCATTGTTTGCCGCCGGCAATTCTGACAAAGAAGGCAAGAAACTCGACGAACAAGTGAAAAAGATCAGCCTGATCGCATCCGACAGCAACGGCCGCCGGGTGATAAACCGCTGCATGGCCAGGCAACTGGGGGTGGGCCGAAACCAACTGGTGGAAGAGCGCAGAACCACCCAGCTAGTCTATGGACAGATCTTCGCCGCGCACGAGATCGCCAGCCAAACCAACTCTTCATTCGCTGACGTCGCCAAAGAGATGACGGCAGGCAAGAGCGCCCGGGATATCGGCGTCGAGAAAAACGCGGACCTTAAAAAAATCGCGAAGGACGCCAGGAAGGTCAACTCCAAGGTGGACGAAGAACTTAGCCGTGTGGCGGCGGGCGAAATATCAGAAGTTGCCCTGGACCAGGCGGAGGGGTACAACCCCGAGGTGGACGTCCAGGCCGCGGACACCTCCAGTTTCAATCCTGCTGAACTTGCATTGGGCGCACAGCTGGTCAAAGAGCCCCCGGAATTGGCGGAACGCCGTATTAACGTGGAAAGTCAGTCGGCCCTGGTGAAGGGAACTCTCGGGGCGGGGTCTAACGCCGGCGCTATAGGAGCCGCAGCAGCGTCGAAGGCCGGCGGCCCACCCTCGGGCCTGCCTCACTAAGGTTTGGCTGGCACATCGCATCTCAATCCCTCCGCGGGCCATAGCTTGCGGAGGGATTTTTATTTGTTCGTGAAGACCCCTACTCTACGACAACTATTTGCGTGAAATTGAGTTTGGTGTTTCCCTTCCCGCCAAACACTCAATCCCCGCAATGGAGTTGGTGTCGCCCTTCCCGCGCAAATCTCAAGAAGTTGCATAAGAGATTTCGATGAGCGAAAACGCCCCCACCCTTGTCATCCTGGAGCGAGCTTTTGCTTCTTGTTTTAGCGAAGGACCTCTCGTTTTCTTTTGCCTTTGTCGTGAGGCTCCGAAAACTGATATTTGAGTGATGGCGAGCGAAACCCGCCGCGCCAAGAGTTGTCGCGGAGTAGGGGTTCTTCCTCACCCCGATGAAACTGGGGGTCGTCAGAATGACAAACGCGGAGGAGGGACGTCCGCGCCGCCATTACCTCGCGGCGCAAGCGCCTTGCGGCGGCATACAATCAATCTAGCGACACATGTGCAAACTCACCCAGACCGCCGCAATTTTGCTGTTGCTGTCGCTGCTGGTCTCATGTGCGGGCGGCGGCGGCCAAAGTTCGGCGCCGGTTGCCGCACCGGCCGCCGCCAATCTCAATCCCATCCTCGACACCTATACCTTGAGATCAGATGTCTCAGGAGTTCTTGACCCCAGCATCATGCGCCAGGATTCTTCGTGGTATGTGTACTCCACCGACTTCAATAATCCCGGGGGACACCTGCCGGTGCGCTGCTCCGCCGATCGCCAGACGTTTACGCTTTGCGGCTTCGTATTCACCGACATTCCCGCCTGGGTACTGGTGAAGGCACCGGGAATCCGCGACCTGTGGGCGCCGGAACCGGCTTTCTTTGGCGGAAAATATCATCTTTATTATGTGGGCTCGATCTTCGGCACCAACCAGTCGGTCATCGGAGAGGCCAGCAACACCACGGTTGATCCCCGCAACCCCGCCTACAAGTGGGTGGATGACGGCGAGGTCATCGAATCCAACAGCAGCGTCGATTACAACACCATCGATCCCAGCATCCTGATTGATTCCGACGGCAGCGTCTGGCTGACATTCGGCAGCTACTGGACCGGCATCAAGCAGGTCCGCCTCGATCCCGCGACCGGTATGCGCTCGACTGCCGATAGCACGATGTATGCGCTGGCGGCGCATCCCGGCAACAATGCCATCGAGGCGCCTTCGCTGGTGCATCACGGCGCTTTCTACTTTTTGTTTGTCTCTTACGATTTCTGCTGCAAGGGCGCGAACAGCACCTACCGAATCATGGTGGGCCGCTCCGCCTCGGTGCACGGGCCGTTCGTCGATATGAACGGCGTAAACATGATGCAGGGCGGCGCCACGCAACTGCTGGCGGGGGACGGACAATGGGCCGGTCCCGGCGGGCAAACGGTTTATCTCGACCCTGTGCAAGGTGACACCATCGTCTTCCATGCCTATGCGACTTCCAACGGCTTGGCATGGCTGCACTTGAACCATTTAAGCTGGAACGGCGACTGGCCCGCCATCGAGCTCTAGCCTCCGAAACCTGGCGGAGTGCAGCACTATCGCGGTCAATTGAATGCAAATGGATTTTGCCGGGAGGCGGAAATTTCTCAGCCCGTTTTACTTTCATGGAGCAGCGGCAAAGACAGCGCCTGGTGCCTGCACCTGCTGCGCCAGCAACCAGAATACGAGGTCGTGGGATTGCTGACGTCTTTCAACGGAGCGGCGGAGCGGGTGGCCATGCACGGGGTGCGGCGTACCCTGGTTGAGGCCCAGGCCCGGGCCGCGGGCTTGCCGCTGTGGGACGTAGACCTGCCCTGGCCGTGTACCAACTCCGACTACGAACGAATCATGAAAACGGCGTGCCAGTCCGCGCTGGATGCTGGCGTGCAATGCGTGGCTTTCGGCGACCTTTTTCTCACCGAGATCAGGCAATACCGCGAGAAGCAGTTGCAGGATTCCGGGCTGGAACTGTTGTTTCCGGTGTGGGACATACCCACTACCGCGCTCGCCCAGGCCATGATTCAAGGTGGCTTGCGTGCCCGGCTGGCGTGCGTGGATACGGCGGTTTTACGGGAAGAATTTGTCGGCCGTGAATTCGATCACGACTTACTGGCGGCGTTGCCCGCCGGCATCGACCCTTGCGGTGAAAACGGCGAGTTTCATACCTTTGTCTATGACGGGCCGATGTTCAGCCAGCCGGTGGAATTTAGCGCCGGTGAAATCGTCAGGCGCGAGCAATTCGTATTTGCCGATTTTATGTTGAAGGTAACGGAACCTGACGCAAAGGCCAGCGGCTTGGATACTGAGTCAGAAATCCCGGTGCGTGTCAGGGCCGCGAGGTGAAGGCGGAGCCGCGACCATCCTCCCACGCGTTTGTCATTCTGACGATCCCCAGTTTCATCGGGGTGAGGAAGAACCCCTACTCTGCGACAACTATTGGCGCGACCGGTTTTCGTTCGCGATAAGCCG
Organism: Terriglobales bacterium; assembly: GCA_038253455.1. Classification (GTDB taxonomy): domain Bacteria; phylum Acidobacteriota; class Terriglobia; order Terriglobales; family Acidobacteriaceae; genus JBBQWT01. The sequence goes on from JBBSHD010000184.1 coordinate 4,932, forward strand.
AATACGTCTTTCATATCCGCAGATCTAAGAGCAAAGGAAGGCACGAGATCCTTCGCTCAAACAAGAGGCAAAAGCTCGCTCCAGGATGAC
>JBBSHD010000185.1:0-5009 GCA_038253455.1 Terriglobales bacterium
CCAGACTCGATCGCACCGTCGCCATTAAGGTGCTGGCCTCGCCGCTTTCCGCGACGCCGGATCTTAAAGAACGCTTCGAACGCGAGGCCCGCGCGATTTCGGCTTTCTCTCACCCTCACATCTGCACCCTGCACGACATCGGAAACGATGGGGGCGTGGATTTCCTGGTCATGGAATACCTCGAAGGGGAATCGCTGGACGATCGTTTGTCGCGCGGGCCCCTGCCTGCGGATGAGGTGTTGCGTTTTGCCATCCAGATCGCCGGCGCCCTGGAAAAAGCGCATCGCCAGGGAATCATCCACCGCGACCTGAAGCCGGGCAACGTGATGATCACCAGGACCGGGGCCAAACGTCTGGATTTTGGATTGGCCAAGCAGAACATCGCTGCCGCCGGCGCGCAAGCGGACCTTGAAACCAGGACGCGGGTGAAGGCTTTGACTGCGCAAGGCACGATTGTGGGAACGTGCCAGTACATGGCGCCGGAGCAGCTTGAGGGCCACGACGCCAGCCCGCGCAGCGATATTTTCGCGCTGGGCGCAGTGATCTACGAAATGGCCTCGGGCCAGCCCGCGTTTTACGGGGAAAGCCAGGCCAGTATCATCGCGTCGATTCTGAAGTCACAGCCGCCAAACATCAGCACCGTGGTTCCGGTCTCGCCGCCCGCACTCGACTCCCTGGTGCGGGGATGCCTGGCCAAAGACCCCGATGAGCGCTGGCAGACGGTGCATGATGTTCGCCTGCAACTGGAGGCGATCAGCGAAGGCGCCGGCGCAAGCGTGCTGCCCGCGGTGATCACTGCGCGTCATTGGCTCAGTGAACGCGGCCCTTGGGCGCTGGCCCTTGGTATCGGCATGGCGGCGCTGCTGGCAATTGCCCAACTGGGTCGCAGCTTGCCGCAGACGCCGGCGCGATTCCTGGTCGCGCCCCCCGCCAATACAACTTTGCTGTATGGGTCGGTTTCTCCCGACGGGCGCAGGCTGGCGTTCGTCGCCACCACCAACGGAAAAACCGAGCTGTGGACCCGATCGCTCGATAGGCTTGAGATTCACGTGCTGGCTGGGACAGAAGGCATGCGGCGCCAAAGCGCGGGTTATGCAGGCACTTTTTTCTGGTCGCCCGACAGCAAGTCGATTGGCTTCTTCGCCCAAGGCAGCCTGAAGATCATTGAAGCCGATGGCGGCCCATCGCAAACGTTGTGTGACGCTCCGGGAGTCGACACTGGCGCCTGGGCGCCCGATGGCACCATCCTTTTTGCCGTGGGCCAGGTGCCGGACAAGGAAGGGCTCTACCGCATCCCCGCCACCGGAGGCACGCCGGAAAAAATTCGCCTGACCGATGAGAATGGCAAGGACATCAAGTTTGTGTTCTGGCCCGCGATGTTGCCCGATGGAAAGCATTTTCTCTTCAACCAGGATTCACCCGACAGGGGAGAATTATTTTTGCGGGCGGGAGTCATCGGATCCAGCAGTACGCAGCGAATCATGCCGGTGGAATCTCGAGTCGAATATGCCGCGCCCGGCTTCCTGCTGCACGTGCGCCAGGGCACGCTGCTGGCGCAACCGTTCGATGCCGGCAAGCTTCGCCTGCTGGGGAAACCGGCGCCGCTGGCCGAAGGACTGGGTTATTACATCGGTACCGGGACCGCCAATTTTTCCACCTCGCAAACCGGCGTGCTCGTGTACCAACTCCTCGAACAGACCAGCCGGCAGCTGGTTCGGGTTGACCGTGCCGGGCGCGACGTGGAATTAATCGGAGAATCCATGGCGTATGACAGCCCGCGCTTATCGCCTTCCGGGCGGATACTGGTTTCCAGCATCGGCAAGCCGCAAACTTCAGAGAGCGATTTGTGGATGCATGATCTCGCCCGCACGAGCATGATCCGGCTGACCTCTGAATCGGGTCAGGCGATTTTTCCGGTCTGGTCGCCGGATGGCGCCAGCATTGTGTTCGCCGCCGATTGGGACGGCGTCCCGCATCTGTTTTTGCAGGGCCTGGACGGGGCCAGGGCGAAACCGCTGTTGCCCAGCGGCCCTAGAGTACAGTTCCCCATGGACTGGTCTCCCGATGGGCGCTTCATTCTTTATGCGGTGCGGGACCCGATGAACGACTGGGACCTATGGGCATTGCCTTTGCAAGGCGATAAGACGCCAATCCCGGTCGCGACCACAAAATTTTACGAGTCCCAGGGAACGTTTTCCCCGGATGGCCGCTGGATAGCGTATGTGTCCGATGAGTCCGGCGCTCGCGAAGTTTATATCGCGCCGTTTCAGCATGCGGGCGAGCGCAAGCGGGTTTCATCGCAAGGCGGAGCTGAACCGCGATGGCGCCATGATGGCAAGGAACTCTTTTATCTTTCCGGGGGCAGGATGATGGCGGTCGCGGTGCGACTGGGCGCCAGTATCGAACTCGCCGCGCCCACGCAGTTATTTTCCCCCGCCGAGCCGGGCTACGACGTGTCCACGGATGGAAAGACATTCATCGAGCGGCGGCCCAGCGGTCCCGACGACAGCCGCTTTCCCGTGGTAATGCTGAACTGGCCCGCCGCACTGAAGAAATAAAACCCCGGGCGCGCTCGCCCCACTGACCTCGGGTGGCGGGTGCTACAGTGAATCTCCCTTGCTCACCCCTGCGCCCATTCCGGAATTCTGTGACGTTGCCCTGCCGGTGCCTCTGCATTCCACGTTTACCTATCGCCTGAACGGCATGGAACCCGTGGTCGGCGGTCGGGTGCTGGTGCCTTTTGGCAGCGAACGGCTGGCGGGGGTGGTGGTGCGGATACACGACCAGCCGCCGCCGGTGCAGGCCAAAAATGTGTTGCGAGTGCTCGATGAAGAAGCGGCCCTCGATGAAGGGCTGATGAAGCTTGCGGAATGGATCGCCGATTATTACCTGGCGCCGGTGGGCGAAGTGCTGCGCACCATGCTGCCGCTGCAGGCCGAGGTCAAGAGGATTTGGGAGTATCGCATCGCTCCCGCGGGCGAGGCGGCGCTGCATGATTCCGCCCAGCAGGGATCTTCGCGGCGGTCACGGCAGCCCGCTGAACACCAGATGACGGAGTACGCGGTGCTCAACTTTCTTGCCAGCCACCGCGTGCCCAATCCCGCGGCTACAGGCGGTGGTGAGGAAACCTCTGATGTTGGCGGCCCGGTGCGCAAGAGTACGTTGCGTTCCGCCACCGGCGCCGGCGAAGAGGTGTTGCGCGGCATGTTGCGCAGGAAATGGATCACCCGCGAAGATGTTTCCACGGTGCGCGACCCGCGGCGCATGCAGAAGATCGCGGTGCTGCTGCCGGCGCCCATTCCACCTCCTCGGCTCAACCAAAACCAGAAGAAGATCATCGATACGCTGCAAGCGCGCGGCGGACGTCTTGCCGTGGAAGAGTTGCGCTGGCTGGCTGTGCCTGCATCGACTTTGCAAACCCTGGTTCGTAAAGGAGTGGTCGAGATCGTTTCTCAGCCCGCCGCGGCATCAGTCGGCGGCGATAAAGGCCCGGAGACTCGGGCCCGCGCGCACGCGCCCCTGGGATTCATCTTTAATGCCGAACAAAAATCGGCGCTGGGGGAGATACTGGCTTCGGTGGCGTCGCAAAAGTTTTCGGTGGCGCTCTTGCACGGGGTGACCGGGTCGGGCAAGACCGCGGTTTATCTGGCGGCCATGCAGCAGGTGATGGCCACCGGACGCACTGCGCTGATGCTGGTCCCGGAAATCGGTCTAACCCCGGCGGCCGCGGCCGACCTGCATCACGTTTTCGGCGAGCAGGTGGCCATTTTGCACTCCGCGCTCTCCGCCGATGAGCGCGCCGGGCAGTGGCGTCGCATCCGTTCGGGCGCCGCGCGGGTGGTGGTGGGAACGCGCTCCGCCATCTTCGCGCCGCTGCCTGACCTGGCCCTGATCGTGGTGGATGAGGAGCATGACACCTCCTACAAGCAGGAAGAAACTCCGCGTTACCACGGCCGCGACGTGGCGGTCATGCGCGGCAAGCTGGGCAACTGCACCGTGCTGCTGGGCTCGGCCACGCCCTCGCTGGAGTCCTATCACAACACCCTGCCGGTCAACGGCCGGCGCAAATATGCGTTGATTGAGCTGCGCGAGCGCGTGGAGCGCCGGCCTTTGCCCGAGGTTTCGATTGTTGACATGAAAGCGGAGTTCCAGCGCACCGGCCGCGAACAGATTTTTTCGCGGCAATTGCTGGAGGAGCTTACGGGCAGGCTGGCCCTGGGCGAGCAGGCGATGGTGCTGCTCAACCGCCGCGGATATTCAGCGCTGCTGCTGTGCCGCACCTGCGGCCACACCCTTGAATGCGTGAACTGCGCCATCGCCCTGACCTACCACAAGGCCTCCAACCGCCTGCTCTGCCACTACTGCGGCTACGTGCGGCCGGTGCCCAGGGTTTGCCCGGAGTGCGGCAGTGAGTACGTCCACTTCGTCGGCACGGGCTCGGAAAAACTTGAAGAAGCGCTGCGGGCGGCGTTTCCCCAGGCGCGCATTGCCCGCCTCGATCGTGACACCGTGCGCGGGCGCCACCACTTCGCCAGCGTCCTAAACCAGTTGCATGAAGGTTCGATCGACATCCTGGTGGGCACCCAGATGATCGCCAAAGGGCACGACGTTCACGGGGTCACCCTGGTGGGGGTGGTGGGGGCGGACTTTGCATTGGGATTTCCCGACTTTCGCGCCGCCGAACGCACCTTCCAGTTACTGACCCAGGTGGCGGGACGCGCCGGCCGCGGCGCGACCCCGGGCAAAGTGGTGTTGCAGACCTATTTCCCCGATCACTACGCCATCCAGTTTGCCGCCCAGCACGATTATCCGGGCTTCCGCGATAAAGAGCTGCGCTATCGCCGCTGGATGCACTACCCGCCGTACACCGCGCTGGCCACGGTGCTGGTGCGCAGCGATAAGCTGGAGCACGCGCTGAAATTTGCCGGGATATTGGGCCGCTGGTTCGATAGGCCCGCGAATGCGCCCGGCGAAGGTCTGCGACCGGCCATGCCCGACGCCAAGCTGGA
>JBBSHD010000186.1:0-5005 GCA_038253455.1 Terriglobales bacterium
ATTGACCGGCTTCCCTTCGCCGCCAGCGTAAAAGCAGCGGTGAAGGGGATGACCGCTATCAGCGGGGTTGCAGAAATGTGCGCAAGGTCAAAAAAATATTGACGCAAGAAACTTTTGCCGCCTGCTTTCCGTACTCTTATCAGCAAGCGAAGTGCAAACGATGTAAGCGGCATGTAAAAACAACGAGGATGCAAAGTCGTGATTACGTTCGTCACTTGGAATCAGCGAGTTGCAAAACTAAAGTTTGAGTTGCAGGCCATAAAAAACATGGTTCGCATGCAACGTTTCGACTTGGCTTGTGTCTAATGTGGTAGCGGTAAAGTTCATGGGTCGGAGGTGACCTCATGATGGAAAAATTTTCAACCACGGAACTGAGCGCATTACGTAACGAATTAATTCAAACGACTCTTGACTGCTGGCAGGCAGCAGAACTCTTCCAGGTATTTTTAATGGGACGCGGTTATGGCGTCTCTGCCGGGGAAGCGTTGAGCGCTGCCACCAGGGTGGAAGGCTCGGGCTGTTCATTAGCGGTGATACAGCGGGAGCTCGAAGGTTTAGCGCTGGTCATGTAAAACAAGAGGCCGCCCGCCCTGGTGAAGCGGGCAGCTTAAAGACGTTATCTCGCGCGCGGAAACAAACGCGTTAAGAGCGAGAAAAAAAGCCGGGCCAAACAGCCCGGCTTTTTTGTGTGTTGGGGATATAACTACTAACGAGCCGCTCTCGGCAGTTCCTCCAACCTGATGTCATTCTGACGACACCGGTTGAGGGGGCTTGAACTCCCAGCGGTGGGCGGGGCACGGGCAGCTTAATCGCCGGGGTTGAAACGCCACGCAGCCGAAAGGCCAAGCGTCTTCGCCGCCCTACTCGTACTTCAAAGCCTGCACCGGATCGAGCTGCGCTGCGCGGGTTGCGGGCAACGTGCCGAAGATGACCCCGATCAGCGTGGCTACCACCAGGGCGACAAATGCGGAGAGCCCGGAGATGGGAATGTGGAAGTTGGTGAACAAGCGCACCGATATGGGGATGGCCAGCCCGATGATGATTCCTGTGATTCCACCGGTGAGCGAGATGAATACCGCTTCGGTCAGGAACTGCAGCTTGATCTCGCGGCTGGTTGCGCCCACCGCCTTGCGAATTCCGATCTCGCGGATGCGCGAACGCACATTGGCCAGCATGATGTTCATGATTCCTACGCCGCCTACCAGCAGGGTCACCATGGCCACCAGCAGCAGGATCACGGTGAGCGCGTCGGCGCTTTTGCCGGCTACTTCCAGCAGCTTGGTGAGGTTTTCCACGTGATAGACCGATTCCGCGCGGTGACGGCTGCGCAACACTTCGTGGATCTGGTCGGTGGCCTGGGGCACGTCGCTGGTGTTCATCACCGAGAAGAAAATCTGTTTGACCGCGTCGTTCCCGCTGAAATACCGGCCCACCGTGTAGGGAATGAGCAGGGTGTTGTCGTCGGCCACCTCTGACAATCCAAAGGTCTCAACCCGCTCCTTGAAGGTGCCGATAATGGTGAAGGGAAGGCCGCCGATCTTGAGCACCTGTCCGATGGCGCTGTCCTCGGCGCCAAACATGCGCACCGCGAACTTCGAGGTGACCAGGGTTACTTTGCTGCGCGCCTGGGTGTCCTGGTCGTCGAAAAACCGGCCCATGGGCACGTCGATGCTGCGCACCAGCCGGTAGCCGGGACTCACGCCCAGGATCAGGATGTCGCGCTCCTTGCCGCCGCCAATCGCGATGCGGTCGTGCAGCTCCTGCATGGGCGACGCCGCGGCGATCCCCGAGACTTTTTGCTGCACCGCGTTCATGTCATCGATGGTGAGCGAATCCTGCTGGGTCCCCACTGAGGTGGCCGAGTTGCCGCCGGCTTCGTAGCTGGCGTAAATCATGTTGGCGCCCACGCCTTCGATCAGGTTCATGATGTATTGCTTGCCGGTCAGGCCGATGGTGACCACCAGGATCACCGACGCGGTGCCAATGACCATTCCCAGCGCGGTCAGCGCGGAACGCACCTTGGTGCTGCGCAGATCTTCCATCGCGAGATGAACGATCTCGCTGAACATGATGGTGTTGCGCGCATCGCTCAGCAGTGAGGTCTGGGTCATATCGGGGACGTACCTTAAAAGATGCGCAAAACCGCCGGCGGGGTGCAACCATCGGCGGTTTTAGCTTTCGAGGCCCTTGCTGGTCATCACCAGGTGGGATCCGGTGTTATATCCGAAGAAACGCCAATGCTCGCGGGTCGACGAGCGGTCGGGCTCAATGACCAGCCACATGTCTTCACTGAGGGAAAAGTGCAGGCTGCCGCCGTCTCCCACGGCAACGGTTTCGACCGCGATCTGGCTGCGGCCGCCGTTGAGCAGAGCGGGCAGGACTTCGCGCGATCGCGAACCCTCCCGCCCAAAATCGCTGATGCGCGCTCCGGCCTGCGAGGCCGCGCTATTTGCGGGAACCGCGCTGCCTGCCAGGGTACGGTCGTTTTGCGCGAGCCGCCACGCGCAGCGGACATGCAGGGCAAATTCACCCACCTCGCGCAACCGGCCCCGGCGATCGGCCACAGTCCAGCGCTCGCCAAAAGTGAACGCGGCGAGGTCCGCGGCGTGGTGGCAGCTCCACAGAAGCTTGCCGGTGAGAATGGTGGTAGCTTCCTCGATCTGCGTCTTCAACGCGTTCTTCTTTTGCGGAGACAACAAAATCTCGTTCCGGGCAGCGGGCTGGCTGAGTCTGAGGCGCACTTTCGGGGTGCGAATGCGAATGTTCCTACTCATAGGCCAGTGCCTCGATGGGATCCTTACGCGCCGCTTTCAACGCGGGATAAATCGCTCCCAGCAGCGCGCTCACCATGGCGATGCCGGCGCCGCGCAGCATCCACTCGGTGGTCAGCTCGATCCGTATGGTCGGGTAGTGGTGCACCAGGGCCAGGCGCAGGAAAAAGCTCAACACCACCCCGACGATGATGCCCGCGATGGCCAGCAGGATGGTCTCCCGCAATACCACGTTGACGATGTAGAGGTTGGTGGCCCCCAGCGATTTCAGGATGCCGATCTCGCGCGTGCGTTCCATCACCGCCGTGTACATCGACTGGAAGATGACGATGAAGCCGATGCAGACCGAGACCCCGATGACCACATCCACAAAGACCTTGAAACCCGGCAGGTGCGATGGCGTCATCAGCGACAACCACTCCGACAGGGAAAGCACGTAGTAGTTTTCCATGCCCGGGACCTTCTTGATCGACGCCACCACTTCATCCACATTCCTGGGATCATCCAGCTTGATATAGAACATCGATACTTTTCCCGGAGCGCCGATCAGGTCCTGCACGGTGCCGATGGGCATGAACTTGCGGCCGCCCTTGCCGTGCTCCACTACTCCCGAGACCCTGAATTCGTGGTTGAGGACTTTCATCTGGTCGCCGGCATGAACGTTTTTCGATTGCGAAAGAAAATCGTCCACCAGGATGTCGTCGGGCCCGGTAAATGGCCCGCCTTCGAGGTAATGGAACGGGCCACCCATGGCCTCGAAACTGGGCAGATCGATTCCGTACACCACTTCCACCGCTTCGGTGGTCAACTGGGTGGCGACCGGGGCCACCGCCACCACGTGCGGCACCTTGCGCAGCACGTCGCCAACCTTGATCGATATGGGAGCGCCGCTGACGCCGGAAATAAAAGAAGAGCCGGGAGGCCGCACCATGGCGTCGGCGCCGATGCCCGCCTGCCGCTGCCGGTTGTCATTCAAAATCCCCATCAAGAGACCAACGATGATGAGGATAAGAATCACCTCGGCGGCGATCGAGACGATGCTGATCAGTGACCGCAACGGCCGGTGAATCAAGTTGGAGACAACCAGCTTATTCATGGAGGTCGATTGTACTAAAGGAAAGTCGCTCGTCGGCCGAAGGCTTGCGCGCAGCCACCACTCGCGGAATGCCCTGCAGATCGGCGGTCACTCGAACATCGTCCCAGCCCGCCAGCATTTCCCGCACGCGCGCCTCCATGGTGTAACCAATTTCCAGCACCAGCCATCCCCCGGGTTTGAGTGCGTCACAGGCTTGCGGAATCAACCGGCGAAAAATATCCAGGCCCTCTTTGCCGCTGAACACCGCGATGTGCGGCTCGAAATCTTTCACCTGGCGCTGCACCTTGTCACTCTCATCGGCGCCCACGTACGGAGGATTCGAAACCACACAGTCAAAGCTGCCCGCGTGCTGCGGCAATACCGCGCCCAGCAGATCGCTTTGCAGAAACTTCACCCGCGCGCTTAACCCCAGCCGCGATGCGTTCTCGCGGGCGACGGCCAGGGCCTCCGCTGAAATCTCCAGGGCAGTCATCTCGGCATCCGGCAGCTCGCTGGCCAGCGCCAGCGCGATGCAGCCTGAGCCGGTGCCCACGTCCACGATCGCCGGTTGGCGTTTTTCCTTAAGCAACTCGACCACGGTCTCGACCGAATGTTCGGTTTCCGGCCGGGGAATCAACACCGCCGGCGATACCACGAAATCGAGGCCGCGAAATTCGCAATGCCCGGTGATGTACTGAATGGGCTTTCCGCTTTGGCGTTGCGCGATCGCTTGCAAGAAGGCTTCGTGCTGCGCCGTGGTCAGTTCTTTTTCAGGGTGGGCATAGAGAAAGGCCCGGTCGCAGCCCAGCGCCCACATGATCAGGGTTTCGATTTCGAGGCGGGGAAGTACTTTCGCGGCTTCGGCAAGGGCTGCCTTCAGGCTCATGAATTTTCGCGATGGATGGTGCGCGGCGGTTATTCCGGCGCCGCTTCCTTCTTCAGGCTCTCGGACTGGTGGAAGTTCACCACGGCCTCGATCAGCGGCTGCAGCTTGCCTTCCATGACCTCTGATAATTGATGCAGGGTCAAGCCCACGCGGTGATCGCTCACCCGGTTTTGGGGAAAGTTGTAGGTGCGTATCTTTTCGCTGCGGTCGCCGGAGCCCACCTGCTGCTTGCGTTCTTTGGCCAGGGCTGCCTGCTGCTTTTCCAGCTCCATC
>JBBSHD010000187.1:0-4986 GCA_038253455.1 Terriglobales bacterium
GCTGTGAAATAACCCTAAACGATCAAAATTCCAAATTACTAACTTATTGCCATTCAACAACTTGGCGTTGTTCGTTTTTTCGGTCTTGGGGTTATTTCACAGCTTCTTCGCTCGGAATGACAATTCCCATAAAACGCGGACTTCTGTTCTGAAGGACATACAAAACGTGTTCTTGGGATCCAAAACGTGATCTTATGATGACAGCACAATATAGCGACATCTTCGAACCGTGCGTCCCGCGTCAACCGCGCATTTCTGCGGCCATGTTTCGAGCCTTGCGCCCCGCGCCAACTGCGCATTTCTGCGGCCATACACCGTCACTATATTCTGCGTAGCTCAATACTTTACCAAGACATATGAGCGGACTTGCGGCTGTTCGATCAATGCGATTATCGAATCGCCAACTATGAAGTGCTCCAGCCCCAAATTCAAAGTGCCCTCAGCGCAACCCCCCACCGCACCCGTGATATCCTTATTACAGTTGGCTGCGTTCCCGCCTTGTCGGTAATTCTCTCGCGGTTCCAATAAAAAACTCATGATTTCAGTCAGCAATTTTTCCATGCGCTACGGCGCCAAAATCTTGTTTGAAGACGTATCCACGGCGTTCACGCCTGGAAAACGCTATGGCTTGACCGGTCCCAACGGGGCCGGCAAATCCACGTTTATGAAAGTGCTGTCGGGTGAGCTGGAGCCGCAAAAAGGCACGGTGGTGCGCCCGAGGCGATTGGGCGTTCTCAGCCAGGACCAGTTCGCCTTCGACCAATATCGCGTGGTCGATACCGTCATCATGTCCAACAAGCGGCTGTGGGCGGCACTGGAGGAGCGCAAGCTTATTTACGACAAGCCGGTGATGACCGATGACGACGGCATGCGGCTGGGAGAGCTCGAAGGCATCGTCGGCGAAGAAGATGGCTACTCCGCCGAAAGCGATGCCGAGATCCTGCTGCAGAGCCTCGACATTCCCGCCGAATCATACGAGCGCCCCATGAGCGAGCTGCAGGGTGGCCAGAAAGTGCGCGTGCTGCTGGCGCAGGCGCTGTTCGGCCATCCCCAGGCACTGCTGCTGGATGAGCCCACCAACTATCTTGATCTCGATTCCATTCACTGGCTGCAGGATTTTCTCAACCACTACGACGGCGTGCTCCTCGCCATCTCTCACGACCGGCATTTTCTCAACAGCATCTGCACCCACATTGCCGACATCGATTACGAGACCATCATCACCTATACCGGCAGCTATGACGATATGGTGATCGCCAAGACCCAGATCCGGTCGCAGATCGAGGCCAAGAACGCACAGCGCGAAAAGAAGATTGGGCAGCTCAACGAATTCATCGCGCGCTTCTCGGCGGGCACGCGGTCCAGCCAGGTGCAGTCGCGGCGCAAGGAAGTTGAGCGCCTGCAGGTGACCGAGCTGGCGCGCTCCAACATCGCGCGTCCCTTTTTGAAATTCGACCCCCGGCGGCCTTCGGGCAAACATATCCTCGAAGTCGAGCACCTGGCCAAGTCGTACGACGCGGCCCCGGTGGTGAAAAACTTTACCGCCAGCGTGATTCGCGGAGAAAAAATCGCGCTGATGGGACGCAACGGCGCCGGCAAGACCACCCTGCTGAACGCGCTGCTGGCCAAATCGCCCACCATCCCTGAAGGCGAGCTGCGCGCCACCAGCGGCTACAGCGGGCCCTTCGTGGACAGCGGAAATGTGGTCTGGGGACACGAAGCCTCGGTGGGATATTTCGCCCAGGACCATCGCTCCTTGATCACTAAAGGCACCACCGCCTTCGAGTGGCTCTACCAGTGGGACCCCTCGGTTTCCAACGAAGAGATTCGCGGCCTGCTGGGACAGATGCTGTTCACTCGCGACGAGGGCAACAAATCCACCGACGTGCTTTCGGGTGGCGAGGCCGCGCGGCTGATCTTCTGCAAGCTGATGCTGCAAAAGCCCAACGTGCTGGTGCTCGACGAACCCACCAACCATCTCGATCTCGAATCAATCAACGCCTTGAACATTGCCCTGCAGCGTTATTCCGGCACCGTGCTGCTGGTAAGCCATGATCACGATCTCATCGATGAAGTGGCCACCCGCATCTGGCATTTCGACCATCATAAGATCGTCGATTTCAAGGGCGTCTATGCCGATTACCAGTCGGTGCACGCCTAGGCACGTAGCCCGGGCGCTGCGCCTGCGGCGATGATCACGGCGATGCGCCAGGCAACATTTTCCCTCATGTGGGGTTACATGTAGTGGCGGTGTATTCCCGATTTCCGAGTAAAATTCTGGGTAGAGGTCCTGATTGATGAGGCCGCACGAAAAACGCTGGCATCGTATTCCTGCCTTCCTTTCTGGCTTAATGGCTTTTTCCGTGCTGGTGACGGCCCTGGTTTTGGCCCAGGCCCCATCTCCCGCAGCGTCGCCGGCCGCGCAGCCGCCGGCCTCATCTTCGAAGGGTGCGGCGAGCCCCGCTGACGTGCCGGTGATCAAGGCCAACACTCGCCTGGTTTTAATCGACGTAGTGGTGCGAGGCAAGAACGATCTGCCGGTCACCGGACTATCCAAAGATAATTTCACTGTCATCGAAGAAGGCAAACCGCAGCAGATCAAATTTTTTGAGGAACACTCGACCCCTACGGTCGCTCCCAACGCTCCCGCGCGGGCTGCCCGCGTGCTTCCGCCCAACCAGTACACCAATGTTCCCGACCAGGGCCCCGCCGCTCCACTTACCGTGATATTGCTGGATACGCTGAACACCCCGATGCTCGATCAGGCCTATGGGCTGCAACAGCTGCTGAAATTCTTGAAGACCATGCCTCCAGGACGGCAGGCCGCTCTCTTTACCCTAGGCACACGGCTGCACGTGGTGCAGGGCTTTACCGGCAAGACCGATCAGTTGGTGGCGGCGGCAACGCGGCTCGGTATGACGTCGTCGCCGTTGCGCAGCGCGGAAAGCGAGACCCAGGCGAACGAAGATACCTTGGTTGACCTGGAAAATACGATGGGACCGTCGGGCGCCCAACTGGCCGATAACCTGCGCCAGGCGCTGGCTGACCAGGAAGCATTGCGCACCGACCAGCGGGTTGCGATCACGCTGGAAGCGCTGCGGGAGCTGTCGCGTTCGCTCTCAGGTTATTCCGGACGCAAGAACCTCTTATGGCTCTCGGGAGGCTTTCCCTTTAGCCTGGGCGCCGATTTAAACCTCAATGACTCCATGCGCAATCTGCGCAACTATGCGCCCGACGTTCGTGATACGTCGGGACGGCTGGCGGCGGCGCAGGTGGCGGTCTATCCCATCGACATCAGGGGATTGGTAACTACCGGCGTTGACATCACCAGTTCGGGCTCGGGTTCAACCGGCTTCAATCGCCGCGGAGGCTCACGCTTCGGTGAAACTTTGAGCCGTCAATCCCGGGCATTGAACGATGAGCACAACACCATGAGCGACATCGCCGAGCAGACCGGGGGAGAAGCGTTCTACAACACCAACGGCCTGGCCACGGCGATGAACAAGACCATCCAGCAGACGGCAACGTATTACACCATCGCCTACGTACCCGAGGACAAGGATTGGAACGGGAAGTTTCGCAAGCTCAACATCAAGCTCGACCGCCGCGATGCCCGCCTGGATTACCGGCGGGGCTACTTCGCCTCTCCCGAGCAGGAACTGGCGCCGAAAGACAGCCAGCGGGTGCTGGCGAGCGCGATTCGACCCGGCACGCCGGATTCCACCAGCCTGCTGTTTCTTGCCCGCATCCTGCCCCCGGGGGCTTCTAACAAAAACGCGCAGATCACGCTCTCCATCGATCCGCGGCACCTCACCTTCACCGACTTGGCCAACGGGCGCAAACATACGATGGTAGATTTGATGGGGATTGCATGGGACAAGAATGGCAGGGATGGCGGCCATTTCAGTTCCACAGTGGACGCCAATATGACCCCGGAAACATTCGCCAAAGTCATGCGCGGCGGCCTTCCAGCGCAGCAGGAGATGGAGCTGAAGCCGGGCTCCTACCACCTTCGCATTGGGGTGATGGATCGCTCCAACCAAAACATCGGCACCATCGATGTTCCCATCACCGTGCCCTAACTAACACGACCGGCGAGAACCTTCGGGGAAGGGTTCGAGGCTTGAATCTTCGGGCCTTCGCCGATCTTCTCAAGGTCAAACCTGCTTCCGTTGGGTCCTCGAACCTCAGCAATGGAATCTCGCGCGACCACCAGAATTATCTGGCTCTGGGAGGCAAGGGATTTCTACTGGGCGACGGCCGCATCAACTATGGCCGGGAGAATATTCTGGAAACTTATTACAACCTGCACCTGTGGCGCGGAATCTTCACCGCCCCCCGACCTGCAATACCTTGTGTGACCGGGGTATAACCATGACCGGGGCCCGGTGGTCATTCCGGCGTTGCGATTGCATGTGGATTTCTAAGGTCAAGAGGTATTGCTCAATGAAGTGGATGGTTTTAGGAGTGATATTGCTGTTGGGAATCGCGGCGCCGGTTCAGGCGGAAACGCTCACCATCGCCGCTGCCTCTGACTTGCAGTTTGCTTTGCGGGAAATTGGCGACCGCTACGAGAAGTCGGGTGGCGCAAAGATTTCAGTGGTCAATGGATCGTCGGGAAACTTTTTTTCACAGATCCAGAATGGCGCCCCCTTCGACCTGTTTTTCTCCGCGGACCTCGATTATCCCCGACGCCTGGAAGCCGCGGGACTGGCAGAGCCGGGAACGCTTTACGCCTATGGCCGGGGCAAGATCGTGCTATGGGTGCGGCAGGATTCGGCAATCGACGTCGCGCACGGACTGCCGGTACTGCTAGACCCACAGGTAAAAAAGATTGCCATCGCCAACCCTTCGCACGCGCCCTACGGCCGCGCCGCTGAAGCGGCGCTACGCCATGAAGGCCTTTGGGGGAAAGTATCCAGCCGAATTGTGATGGGAGAAAATATTTCTCAGACTTTTCAATTCATCGAAACCGGAAACGCTAAC
>JBBSHD010000188.1:0-4942 GCA_038253455.1 Terriglobales bacterium
GGCGCAGCTGCAGAAGCCCTCACCGGGTCGTGCCATCTCGCCCTTTGGAATTGCGGTGAACTACGCCGGCCTGGGCAGAAACGAGGAGGCCCTGCAATGGCTGTCCCGCGCCTACGACGAGGATGATCCCTGGCTGACCCGTCTAAGCATCGATCCGCGGCTGACCCCACTCCATTCGGATCCGCGCTTCCAGGAACTTGTCCGAAAAATAGGCCGCGCCAACTGAACCCACCTTCTCCAAGCCAGCCAGAGGGCGAAGCCGCCGCGGTTCCTTCATCTGGACTGCTCAAGAGCCTGGGCCCGCTTGATGCCACCATGATCGTGGCCGGGTCGATGATCGGCTCCGGCATTTTTATTGTCTCGGCTGACATCGCCCGCCAGGTCGCCAGCCCCGGCCTGTTGATCGTGGTGTGGCTGACCACGGGAATCATGACCACCATTGCCGCCCTCTGCTACGGAGAGCTGGCTGCGGCCATGCCCCGCGCCGGAGGGTCATACGTTTTTCTGCGGGAATCGCTGGGGCCGATGTGGGGCTTTCTCTACGGATGGGCCACCCTGCTGGTGATTCAGACCGCCACCATCGCCGCCGTGGCCATTGCTTTCGCCAACTTTACCGGGGTGTTGCTTCCCTGGTTCTCCGCCACCTCGTGGATTTTGAAGCTGGGGACCCTCGGCCCGTACCACACCAGCATCGGCGTGCTGGGCCCTTACAACGCGGGGTTGAACACGCAGAACCTGCTGGCCATTATTTCGCTGATTTTTCTTACCGTGCTCAACACCCGCGGGGTACGCGCCGGCGCCATCGTGCAGAATGTTCTCACTTTCGCCAAGATTGGGGCCCTGGCGAGCCTGACGCTGGTGGGATTTTTGGCGGCCAGCGCCGTGGCCCGGCAGGTCAACTTCACCGGCTTCTGGCGCAACGCCAGCCTGTTCGCATCCCATCCCTACCCCGCCGGCGAACCAAGCGCCTGGGTGGGGACGCTCACCCTGGTAAGCCTGGCCATGGTGGGAGCGCTGTTCTCATCGTCGGCCTGGAACAACGTAACGTTTACCGCCGCCGAGGTGCGAAACCCCAGCCGCAACCTGCCGTTATCCCTGGCCGTGGGCACGGGAATCGTGACCCTGCTGTATGTTCTGGCCAATTTTGCGTATCTGAATGTGCTGCCGCTGGCCGGCTCTGCGAGTGGGGCGAGCGTAATCGATCGCGGAATTCAGTTCGCCGCCGGGGACCGCGTCGGCACCGCCGCCGCTCAAATGAGGATTGGGCCGGCCGGCGCCGTGGTGATGGCGGTGGCCATTATGATTTCAACCTTTGGCTGCAATAACGGATTGATCCTGGCCGGCGCCCGGGTTTACTACGCGATGGCCCGCGATGGTTTATTCTTCCGCCGCGTCGGCGCCGTCAACCGCCACAACACCCCCGCGGTCGCTTTATGGGTGCAGTGCGTTTGGGCTTCGCTGCTTTGTCTTTCCGGTACCTATCGCCAGTTGATTGATTTCGTCATCTTCACCGTGGTCATGTTCTACATCCTGACCGTGGTGGGGTTGTTCGTGCTGCGCATCCGCCGCCCGGAGATGCCGCGCCCCTATCGCGTGTTTGGGTATCCTGTGCTCCCCGCAATTTACCTGATGATGGCGACGTTTCTGGAAGTGCAGTTGTTACGCTACAAGCCGCAATATACCTGGCCGGGATTGATTCTGGTGTTGCTGGGGATTCCGGTGTATGGGGTGTGGAAAAGGCTGCTGAGGAAGGCGCCTTCTGCCGCCGATAAGCCGCCCGCAAGTTAGGGCCCGAGGATTACGGGGTCTTTTTCCTGGAGCTTCCGGTCCTGCGCGAGAGCGCCCGCACCGTAATTTTGGCTTTGCGCAGGGATTGCACGATGGTCTCAAGGATCTGGCGCGCGCCCGGGGTGTCCCCGTGAATGCAGATGGTCTGCACGTCAAGCCATAGCGCGGTCCCATCCGAGGCGATTACGGTGCCGCTCTGCACCAGTTGCAGCACTTGTTTCGCGGCCTCTGCCGGATCGCGCATGACGGCGTCATCAAATTTTCGCAGGCGCAGCGTTCCGTCGGCTTCGTAGCGCCGGTCGGCAAACCCTTCGCCCGCCACCCGGAAGCCTGCCTTGCGAAACACTTCCAGCATGTTGGAGCTGGCCAGGCCCACCAGGATCAACTCGCGGCTAAACCTGGCGACGCCATCCGCAATCGCCTGCGCGATCACGATATCGTCCACCGCCTGGCTATAGAGCGCTCCGTGGGGCTTGACGTGGGTAAGCGAGGCGCCGCATGACTTCGCGATTTTCGCCAGCGCCTGCACCTGTTCATGCACCGAATCAGCGATCTCCGCGGCCGGCATCTTCATTTTCCGGCGGCCAAAGTTGATTCGGTCCGGGTAGCCGGGATGCGCGCCGATGGCGAGCTTCCAGCGCATCGCCTGTTCCACCGTTTCTTTCATGGTGGCGGCGTCGCCCGCGTGTCCCCCGCAGGCGATGTTGACCGAGGTAATAAAAGGCATGAGGGATTCCTGGTCACCGCTGGTGATCGCCTCGGGTGTCTCGCCGGTATCGCAATTGAGATCGATCAGTTTCATAGATTGAACCAGTCCCCCAGCGGATTAGAAGTCCTGTGAAGTCCTGACGATTTTCAGTTCAGGGCTCCGCAATCAGCTTGCTTGATCGCAGCAAGCTTTCGCGCTCCGCCAATTGCGCACGTGCCAGTTCCCACTCTACCAGTTCAAACCTAATTTCATCACGCGGACGGAGCTGCCCCAGGCTGGGGAGGTCGGCGGAGATCACATTCGCGATCTTGGGATAGCCCCCGGTGGTCTGCTGCTCCACAAACAAGATGATCGGCGCACCCGAGGCGGGAACCTGGACTGCTCCCAGGCAAACGCCTTCGGTGATCATCTCGCGGCCTGTGGTGGCGGACCCGGCAGCGTCCGCCGCGGCGAGCAGGCGGATGCCCATGCGGTTCGACTCCTCTGAAACTGTGTACGAAGTCGTCAAAAATGCGTGGCGAGCCGCGTCGCTGAACCAATCCATCTGCGGCCCGGCGGTTACCCGCAGGATTTTGCGCGGCGCCAGGCGCTGTAGAAACTCAGCCTGGATCCGGCGGCCCGGGGAAACTGGGCTCGCGATATCGCCGGCGTCCAGCATGTCGCCGCGTCGCAGAGCGCGGCCGGCAAAACCTCCGAGGCCGCTCAGGATGTGAGTTGACGAGCTGCCCAGGAAATCCGTCACCGCAATTCCGCCGCGGACTGCTAGATAGCAGCGTGCGCCCGTTTGGGTAGGGCCCAGGCGCAGGAGCTGGCCGGCTTGTACTGATACCGAGGTCCACAGTGGCACGGGTACAGCCGCTGGCGGCGCGCTTCGGCTAGCGCCCTGGGTTGGATGCATCGTTGCTTCGGACGTTGCTGCAAACGGGGCGTCGGATGCATCGCTGAGGGTGGCGCCAAAATCCGAGCCGGTCAGCGCGATGATACAAGGTTTGTGAAACCGGAAGGATCCGCCGAGCAACGTCATCTCCAGTGCGGCCGCGCCTTCCTGATTGCCCACCAGCAGGTTGCCCAGGCGCAACGCCGTAGGGTCGGCGGCGCCTGAAGGCGAGACCCCCAGCGGTCCGTAGCCTTGGCGGCCGAGGTCCTGCACGGTGGTGAATAATCCTGGCGCCTCGACGGTGATGAGGTCCTTCATCCCCGCTCCAGGGCCATGAAGTCCGCATGCGATATAGGTTTGAAACGCACGCGGTCACCGATTGCCAGCAGGCTCATGGGCTCTTGCCGGGGACGCAAAAGAGAAACCGGGGTGCGGCCCAGAAGGTTCCATCCGCCCGGCGTGGGCAGCGGATAAATCCCGCATTGCGCCCCGGCAATGCCCAGGCTGCCGTGCGGCACCTGGCGGCGCGGAGACGCAAGCCGAGGCGTAACCAGTTCAGCGGGGACGCCGCCGAGGTAAGCAAATCCGGGAACAAATCCCAAAAAATAGACTAGATAAGCGGCCGAGGAATGTAATTCGACCACTCTCGCGGGATCCATTTTATGGCGCGCGGCCACAGCTTCGAGGTCAGGCCCACATTCCGGCCCGTAGCAGACCGGAATTTCCACCTCCCGGGGCGACGGGAGAGTCATCGTATCCAGGCGCTCCAGGTAGAGCCGCAGAATGGCTTGCAGATCGCTGTGCCGCAAGCCCAGCGGGTCAAACTTCAGCAGGATCGAGCAGTAGGCCGGATGCAGGTTGACCACGCCCGCGATTGGTTCTGATTGCAGCAGATGTAAGAGCTTTAAGACCAACTGGTGAGCGGGAAGAGTGATGTTATCGCCGAAGTGAACAAGCAACGCCGAGTCGCTGGCAGCCTGAAAGCGCACCTCGAACGGATAGGATGCAGAGGAAAAAGACATGAGGACAGCGACGAGTATATGCCCATGCGCCGCTGGCTCCGCCGCCTTGGGCGACACTGGGCTTTGGGGATCGCCTTAACTGCGGCCTTTATCTTTGTTCTTGCAGTTGTCGTTGTCCTTGTAGTTGTCCACCCAGAGAACTCAAGAAGTTGCATGAAGAGATGTCAATACGCGAAGACCCCTTATGAATTGTCATCCTGGAGCGAGCTTTTGCTTCTTGTTTGAGCGAAGGATCTCGCGTTTTCTTTTGCTCTGCCCTCGTTTTTGTTGTTGTTTCTCGCGCGTGGCAGGGGGCGTACGGGGCGAGATTGCCGCTTTCGCCGCGAGTTAGAGTTAAAGGCACGCTACGCGTAGAACCCGAGCGCTGCTCCCTTCGAGTGCTTGGCTTAGCGGGGGTGGTACGGGTTGCGCTGAGGAAACAAAAGGTTCCTCGGCTGCGCTCGGAATGACAACTCCAAACCATTCGGCTAAAAATGATAAAAAAAACAAAAAAATACAATACATTGAGGCCAATATACTTGATGTCAATGTATAATCTTCTAAAAA
>JBBSHD010000189.1:0-4935 GCA_038253455.1 Terriglobales bacterium
CGCGTTCAATACCGCAAGATTCGACAGGCTGACGTTGCCGCGCTGGCGCGGTAAACTCGGCTCAATGCGGCGATATTGCGCCTCGGTGATCTCCATTTCTCAATAATATCACAGATTGTCGATTAGTGTTAACACACCCTAGGGCCGCACGCAACGGGAGATGATGCAGGGTTGCGACCGAAACCACGAAATCAAAGCTGCCCTCTAGAAGTGGTTGTTCCAGGAAGTCACCCTGCATGAAAACTACGTTGGGTTCCCCGCCCGGGGCGGCCCTGGCAAACGCCAGCGCCTGGTGATCGAGATCAATGGCGACTACTTCATTGCAGCGCCGGGCCAGTTTCTGCGCCAGTTCGCCTCGTCCGCAACCCACGTCAAGCGCCCGCCGGCAGCCTGCGGGGACCGCGTTTAGCACGACGTCATGGTAGTGGACGTTGTGGTTCCAGGTCATTTACGCCGCCTTGCTCTTGCCGATTTTTTTTGCAGCCTCTAAACTTACTTTAGCGTCTTATCTGGTGGCCTGCGCATATCCGTTACCGGTGGCAGGGCCATTGGTTCATGTAACTGCATTCTCATAAATTTTAATTTTCGTTCAATTTTTCTTAAATTGCACTTGTTCGCTCGTCGCGCGCTGCTCAGGCCCGTGGCGCGGAGGATTCATGCGGCGCTCGCTTCCAGTGATTGTTTTGACCCTGCTTGTGGCCTTGATCGTGACCGGCTGCGGCAAGGGAAACGTGGCCAACGTTCTCGGCTCCCCTACGGCGGTGACCCTGACCAACAACGGCGCCACCTTCGCCTCGCTGAACCGCGGCGACGTGCTGCAACTGACCGGCGCCGCGCTGGATGCCGGCATGCACGTGGTGCAGGCCGCCGTCATTACCTATTCCAGCAGTAATCCCGCCATCCAGGTGGCCAACAACGGACTGGTGTGCGCGGGCACGTGGGATTCGCTGACCAATCCCATCGTCTGCACGCCGGCCCCCGCCCCCGCCCCCGGAGGCCCGGGCCTTTCCACCAGCATCACCGCCAAGACCGGCAGCATCACCAGCGCGCCCTTCCTGATCACGGTGCATGACACCATCACCAGCATCACGGTGGTCCCTGCGGCGGCGGCCCCCATCTGTGTCAGCTTGAATACCCCCATCAGTCCGGGCTCCCCCACCACCGCGCCCGGCACCGAGCAATTTGTGGCCAAGGCCTTTCACAATGGCGTGGACATCACCAGCACGCTGGGGACGAACACCGTGAACGGCGTGATCGTGCCGGCTTTCGACTTTCTCTCCACCAACCCGGCAGTCGCGTCGGTCAGCAGCACCGGCCTGGCCTCGGCGGTCAGCATCGGCAGCACCGGCATCGCCGCCAGCCTGGGGGGCGTTACCAGCCTGCCCGCCTCGTTTACGGTTTGCCCGCCGCAGAGCATCAGCCTGCACCTGAGCACGGGCCCGGCGACCACCTTCAGCGTGGCCACCGGAGCTACCCAGCAGCTCACCGCTGACATCGTCGATGTTCTGGGGAACGCCGCGCCCCTGGCCAGCGGAGTGACCGGCACCGGCGCGGTAGCAACCGCTCTGCTGGCGCCGACCTCAATTGCTTCGATCACCGTTACCGCCGGAGGCACGAAATACACCACCGCACCCACCGTGGCCATCACCGGCGGCGGCGGCACCGGCGCTACTGCCACCGCCACTGTCTCCGGCGGCAGCGTGACCGGGTTCACCGTGACCGCGTCGGGCTCGGGATACACCTCGCTGCCCACCATCACTCTCACCGGAGGCGGGGGTTCGGGAGCCACCGGCGTTGCCGTGTTCAAGCCCGTCCCGTTGGTTTCAGTTACCGTCACCGCCGGGGGTACTGGCTTCACCTCCGCGCCTGCTGTCGTATTCTCAGGGAGCGGCGGCGCCACCGCCACCGCCACCGTAGCCAGCGGCGCCATTACCGGCGTCACCGTAACTACGGGAGGGTCATACACCGCGCCCCCCACCGTGACCTTTGCCCAGGGCACCGGCATTAGCCTGACCTATAGTTCGTCGAATCCGGTTTCATCCGCAGTCAGCAGCACTGGACTGGTCACCGCGACCAGCGCGGGCACCTCGTCCATCGTGGCCTCTTGCACGCCGCCGGCCTGCAACGCCGGCGCCAACTATCCCATTTACAGCAACGTGGTGGTGGGCACGGTAACAGGCACGACACCTTCGACGGTGTATGCGGCAAGCACGCAATCCCGCAGCCTGGTGCCTATCGATACCGTCACCACGATTACGGCGGCGGCGATCACCCTGCCCAGCAATCCCAACTCGATTCTGTTTAACCGCACCGGAACCAAGGCTTACATCGGCAGCGCGGCCGGGTTCATGATCTTCGACCCCGTGGCCGGGACGGTCATTCAATCGGCCGTGCTGCCCGGCAAGGTGCTGGCGGTTTCGCCGAACGGCATCAAGGTGATCATCTCCGATGTGATCGGCGGCCAGGTCTTCGTCTATGACACGGCCGCGAACACATTCCAGACCCTGGCCATCGCCGGCGCCACCGCCGCCGACTTTTCTCCCGACAGCTTTGCCGCGGTGATCGTCGCCGGAACCACCGAATACGCAATTTCCAACTTCTTCTCGCTGCGCACGCTGCCGGTGCCAGTGGCGGCCAACGACGTAAGCTTCCTGGCCTCGGGCCCGTTTGCCTACATCGCCGGTGGCTCCGCATCGGCGGTGACGGTGCGTCCCACCTGCGATCTGCGCATTCTGTCTGACACCGTCGCCTCCCCGCAAACCCCGCTGAAGATCAAGACCAATATCGACGGCACCAAGGTCCTGACCGTGGATACGACTTCGATCAACGTGATCACCGACACCATCAGCGTCAATCCCACGGCGGCCACGACCGGGAACGAGTGTCCTCCGGTGGTCAAGGACACGATCACCTCGCAGAGCTTTGGCCAGGGAGCGTTCACCCCCCGGCAGCTTGTGATCTCGCCTGACGGCAGGTTTGCATTCGTGACCAGCAGCCTGTCAGGAAAACTGCTGGGCTACAACCTCACCACGGGAGCAACATTCACAGTCCCCCTGGCCGGAGCTTCTACTGATACCTTCACCGCGGTCTTCACCAGCGACAGCCAGAACCTGTACGTCGGATCAGGAGTGACCAACGATGTCCATATCATCAGCCTGGCGACGCTGAAGGACACCAACCAGATCACGGTAAACCTGCAAGCCGCCGACGGCACCCCAGTGCCGGCCGACCTGCTGGCGGTGCGGCCCAAGTAAAAACAGAGGAACCCGTTTTTAATGTCCTCCGAAACATAAGGACGCGTGTACCTGAAATGTCATTCCGAGCGAAGAAGCTGTGAAATAACCCCAAGACCGAAAAAACGAACAACGCCAAGGTGTTGAATGGCAATAAGTTAGTAATTTGGAATTTTGATCGTTTAGGGTTATTTCACAGCTTCTTCGCTCGGAATGACAATTCATATAAACGCAATGACAACTTGATTAAACGTGTGCTGATCGAGGGTGCCTGCGTTCTCGGATATAACTACTGAGAAACCGCACTAATGATCACGCCGTCCAGGAACAAACCAACCGCCAGAACCACGCCGCGGTCTAACCCGTCACCTTCACTTCGCAAGAATTTCATCGACCGCCTTCACCGCGGTATCAATTTCATCTTCGCGATTGTAGAAATGCGGCGAGAACCTTACCCCGGCTCGCGGCCTGTAATCGACCAGAATCTCCCGCTTCAGCAATTCGGCGCAGACTTCCTGGGCATTGGGCATGTCGATGGCCACGGTTCCGGCGCGCTCATCGGGATTGCGCGGAGCGTTTACCTTCCAGCCGCGCTGGTCGGCGGCTGCTACCAGGCGCGCGGTCAGGCGTTTTGATTTTTCGCGGATGCGCTCGATACCCACTTCGCGAAGAATTTTCAATCCTGGCCGCGCCGCGTACAGGCAGGGCACATGGATGGTCCCATTCATGAAGCGATACGGAGGCTCGCAGTACCGGGTGGGGCCGGTGGCGAAGCTGAAAGAATCTTCGTGGGCGAACCATCCGGTTAACCGCGGTTCGAGTTTCTTTCCCAGGTCAGGCCGCACGTAAAGGTAGGCCAGGTTGGGCCCGCCGCACAGCCACTTGAGCACCCCGCCGGTGGTGAAGTCGGGGTTGAGGGCC
Organism: Terriglobales bacterium; assembly: GCA_038253455.1. Taxonomy (GTDB): domain Bacteria; phylum Acidobacteriota; class Terriglobia; order Terriglobales; family Acidobacteriaceae; genus JBBQWT01. Next base: position 4,155 of record JBBSHD010000189.1, read on the forward strand.
TGCACGTCAACCGGCACCGTCCCCAGCGACTGGTAGGTGTCGAGCAGAACATAGGCGCCCACCTTGTGCGCCTTCTCGATGATGGCGCGGGCATCATTGATATAGGCGCTGCGAAAAATCACGTGCGAAATGGGGACGATCAACGTGTGCTCGTCGATGGCGTCTAACAACCGCTGGGTGGGCACATGGATGCCGTCGTCGGTCTTCACCATGTGCACCCGGGCGCCGAGCGATTTTTGCGCTTCCCAGAAATACATCACGCTGGGGAAGTTGAGATCGGTGTACACGACTTTATTGCGCCCGCCGGCTGCGGCAAAATCGAAGCACGACGCCACCACCGCCTGGCACTGGGTCACGTTCTGGTGCAGCGACACCGAGCCCGGAGGCGCGTTCATCAACTCCCCGATCTCATCACCCACCTGGCGGGAGAGCATCCACCATTCTTCATGCCACGCTCGCACTCCGCGCGTCGCCCAGATGTTGGCGTAATCCTGCAACGCGTCGTTGACCTGGCGGGGCATCGCCCCCAGCGAATTAGAAATGAGATACGTGGTGTTCTCGAGGATGGGAAATTCCTTGCGATATCCCAGCAGATCATCGGCTGGAGAACGCGAGGGCGCGGTGAGGTCTTCGGTGGCAGGCATCACTGAATTGTAATCCGAAGCCCGCACACGATCATTTGCCGCACTCAGAATTTACTCTTTCGGCCGTCTGCGTTTCAACTCTAACGAAGGTCTTGAGTGTTGGTGGGAGCAGCGGACTGAAGAGTCTGTGTCCCAAC
>JBBSHD010000190.1:0-4922 GCA_038253455.1 Terriglobales bacterium
ACCGTGGATACATAGCACGCCGCAATTGCAACGTCAGACTTCGCGTGTGTCCCGCTATCGTCGCAGTAAAGGGTGAACATCGACATCAATGTCTCGGGATTAGCTTCGATGCTTTCGATAAGATGGACGAAACCATCATAAGTGGATTGACTTTTTGCCAGCACTGGGACACACTCCTAGTGCATGGCGAATCACCCCAAACGTTCGGCCAAGAATGCGGAGGGTGACTTCGGGAAATTTAAGGATTTTATGACGCGGCTTGTTGCCGTGCCGCACTCTGAAATAAAAGCCAAGCTGGAAGCGGAGAAAAGAGCTAGAACGCGGAAGTATAAGAGGGCTTCCGCTTCCCGCGCTTCTGGCGTTTAGTTGATACTCGTTTCTCCCGCCTTGCCAGTCAATCCGGCATAAGTAAGACGCTTCCCCACAATCTGAGACATCGCTAACTGGAAGCGGTCTGCGTCTTTCAATTCCTTACGATTGTTATAGCGAAAAGTTTGCTCATCCAAATATCGGAACAAGTGGAATGGTTCAACGCTGACATAGGTTCCGCCGATGCCGCGCTTTAGCAAGCTCCAAAAATTCTCAAGGCCGTTAGTGTGAATGCGACCGTCAACGTACTTGGTCGCATGGTCTATCACCTGATGGGCGTAGTCGCTGGCAAGCCCATCATAGGAGCGCAGGGCATCGGTATAAAGCGCAGCGCCCGCAGTTACGTGCTTCTGGACTTCCGCCTGTAATGCCGTCTTGCGCCGATTCGGTACAACGATAGTCCGAACATTTCCGCCGCGCTCCAAGATGCCCATGACGGCGGTCTTATCCTTAACGCCAGTTCCGGTAATGCGGCGTTTCCGTGCGCTCAGGTGCATGTTGCGGGCCTTGCCTCCGATGAAAGTTTCGTCCGCTTCAACTTCCCCGCCTTCGGTCCCGAGTTTCTGGAATGAACCGCACTGAACTGCTAGGCGGATGCGATGCATCATGAACCATGCGGTCTTTTGAGTTACCCCAAGATCGCGCCCCACTTCGTATGAGCTAATCCCATTTTTGCAATTTACCAGAAGCCACACAGCCGGAAGCCACTTGTCGAGACCGATGGGAGAATCCTCGAAAATAGTTCCCACCTTTAGAGAAAACTTTTGGCGCGGATGCTTTTCATAGCACTTGTACAGGTGGGCATTGGGAAGATACTTTACTTCCTCGGAATCGCACTGGGGGCAACGCACCTTGCCATCAAGCCAGCGAACTGCAATCATGAATTCGCGGCAGTTATCTTCTTTGCCGAAGTGCTGGATAGCTTCTTGCAGAGTCTTTGGGGCTTTCATGTTTCAAAGATAGCACCCAATTTTCTGTCAGTCAAGTATATTATTACCCTAATTAATAGTTTGTCATTCTGACGATCCCCGGCTTCACCGGGTGAGGAAGAACCCCTACTCGGCCACAAATATTTCCTGTTGGTTTTATAACGTTTTTGCGCCCACTCAGTCGCCCTCCTGAGTAGCCCTTGGGGACTATCGCTGACCGGACAAATTTTTCGCCAAGAAGAAATCCCACCTCTCAGTTGTCATTCTGACGATCCCCGGCTTCACTGGGGTGAGGAAGAACCCCTACTCAGCCACAAATATTTCCCTCTGGTGGTTTTTAGCATCGTGCGCCGGCAGAACTACTTATTCGCCGCCTTGTGTCTACCCGGCAGGGGCGCGCCTTTGGCCACGGTGATGTTGTTTTTCACCGACTTGATCCCATCCACTTTCCTGGCTGCCCGGGTTGCTACTCCCTTGAGGCCATAGCTGGCTACCTCCCCGGTCAAGGTAATGTTCGCGTCCTTGCTTTCGGCTTTGATGCCGGCGTTCTTCAGCGATGGCATACTCGCGATTTTGGCTTCGACGGCGCTGGCGATGCCGGCGTCGTTGTAGGTGGGGCCGCCATCTTTTCTTTGCACCGGTTGTTCTGGGCTCTTCTTTCCCGATGCAGCGGTCAATCCCGTTGGCAATACTGCCATGCAAACCAGCAAGATAATTTTCTTCAACATATATTCCTCCGTGATTCGCGGAATATACCACGGGTGCGGCGAGCGCCGGCCACGAACATCTTTATCGGGACGGGACACCTGAAAAACTACCATAGGGAAAGATTTGTGGCCGAGTAGGGGTTCTTCCTCACCCCGGTGAAGCCGGGGATCGTCAAAATGACAAACGAGGGGTAGGAATTTTGCTTGTGTCGGCATTTACGCGACTGTGGATTTAAAGCTTCGGCACGGCGGCAGCGTAATCATCTGCGTGCGCAAGGTTCTAGAAACTGCCAGAGGGAAATGGCTGTGGCCGAGTAGGGGTTCTTCCTCACCGATCGTCAGAATGACAACTGAATATATGGATTTCTTTACAGGAAGGTTCTATTTAACTGTAAGGCGCCTCATGATCCTCCAGCCAGACCCCAGGCTTGCAATCCCGGGCTGGGATTTCTGAGCCGATGCCGCGATATCATGGTGGGTAAGATTCACCACCCTTGCTTTCCCACAAGACATGAACCCGGTTGACACTCCCATCTCGATGCCCACGCTGCATGGTTTTTTTGCGCCGCAAGGCATGCTTTCACGGGCGCATCCCAACTATGAGTTTCGCCGCGGGCAGTTGCAGATGGCGGAGGCGGTGGAGAAAGCTCTGGCTGAAAAGCGCCATCTCATCGTGGAAGCCGGGACTGGGACCGGCAAGACCCTGGCGTATCTTCTGCCGGTCATCCGCTCGGGCAAGCGGGTGATTATTTCCACCGGCACCAAGAACCTGCAGGAACAGTTGTTTTACAAGGACATTCCCTTCCTGGAGCAGCACCTGGGCAAATTGCGCGTCTGCTACATGAAAGGGCGCAACAATTATCTCTGCCGCCAGAAACTCTATGACCTGGCAGACCGGCCGGTGTTGAGCGGCCTCGAAGAAATCAACCAGTACCAGATGATTGCCGCGTGGGAAAAGACCAGCGTCAACGGCGACCGCGCCGAAGTGGTGTCGCTGCCGGAAATGAGTCCGCTGTGGCACAAGCTTGATTCCCGTTCGGACGCCTGCGCCGGGCAGAAGTGCCAGCAATTCGACCGCTGCTTCATTACCGAAATGCAGCGCCGCGCCATGGAAAGCGACATCATCATCGTGAACCATCATCTCTTCTTCGCCGACCTGGCCATTCGGCAGCAGACCCAGGGGACCAACGCCGGGGGCATTTTGCCCGAATGCGGCGCGGTGATCTTCGATGAGGCCCACGAGCTGGAAGACGTGGCGGGAAGCTACTTCGGCGTGAACGTCAGCAGCTTTCGCTTTGACGACCTGTGCCGGGACATTGAAATTACTTTGAAGACAAAGGAATGTCTCAGCAAGCAATTGCGCGACGCCGCCGGCCAGGTGCGCGAGCGCTCGCAGCTCTTCTTTTCCCTGCTGCCGGCCGCGGCCTCGCGGGTGGCCTTCGAAGGACGCGCCGAATTTCTTGAGGAAAATGGCGAGTGTTACCTTTCGCTGGTCAACGCGCTGCAGCGCCTCGATTCCGAGCTGGAAGTGATCTCGTCAAAGCCCGACGAGGTGTACAACTTCATCCGCCGGACGGGGGAGCTGCACGCGTCTCTCTCTTTCATCATGGAGTCAAAGGACCGAAACACCGTTTTCTGGATCGAGCGCCGCGGCGGCAAACCCGATGCGGCCGCGCCCCACAGCGGCGGGGGATACGTGGTTCTACAGGCCACTCCCATCGATCTTTCGCAGATTCTGCGGCAGGTGCTGTTCGAAAATCTGGAAACCGCGGTGCTCACTTCGGCAACCGTTGCGGTTTCCGGCGGATTTGATTTCATGCGCCGGCGCCTGGGCATGGACCACGCCCGCGAGATGGTTGTGCCTTCGCATTTCGATTACCAGAGCCAGGTGCTGCTCTACGTTCCCCCCGACATGCCGGACCCGCGCAGCGAGAGTTTTGTGGGACGGGCGGTAGAGCGCATCCGCGCGATCCTGGAAGTCACCGAGGGCCGCGCCTTCTGCCTGTTCACCAGCCACGCGCAGATGAAGCTGATTCATGACCGGCTGCTTCCCCAGCTTTCATACCCGATGCTGCTGCAAGGCAGCGCGCCGCGCAACGCGCTGCTCGAAGAATTCCGCAACACACCCAACGCCGTGCTGTTCGCGACCTCATCGTTCTGGCAGGGAGTCGATGTGCAAGGGGAACAACTGAGCTGCGTCATCATCGACCGGCTGCCGTTCGCCGTGCCCAGCGATCCGGTGGTGGCGGCGCGGGTGCGGGCCATTGATTCCGGCGGCGGCAACGCTTTCTTTGACTACCAGGTTCCGGCGGCGGTGATCACGCTGAAGCAGGGTTTCGGACGACTGATCCGTTCGCTGCACGATCGCGGCCTGCTGGTCTTGCTGGATAATCGCGTGCTCAAACAGCGCTACGGAAAGATTTTTATCGACAGCCTTCCCGCCTACCAGAAGACCACCAGCTTTGCCGACGTGCAACAGTTTTTCGCCCATCACACCACCCGTGCCTGACGGATCCGCCATCGTGAACAGTGTTTCCGATCGTGTCGCGCGGCGGAAATAAAAGCCTCACGGTACAATTGTTTACGCGGATTTTTGGCGCGCCGGGGGAAATTCCCCGCACAGAGGACGCATGTTTGAAGTGGCGGTGGAAGAGACCTTCGCGGCTGGGCACTACCTGCGCAACTACAAAGGCAAGTGCGAGAAGCCCCACGGCCACAACTACAAGGTTCGTATCACCCTGCACGGGACGGTGCTGGACAAGGCCGATCTGCTGCTCGACTTCAAAGACGTCAAGCTGGCCATGAAGCGAACGGTGGACAAGCTCGACCACCAGATGATCAACGAGCTGCAGCCGTTTGACGTTATCAATCCTTCGGCGGAAAACCTGGCCAAATATTTTTACGACGAAACCATGGC
>JBBSHD010000191.1:0-4884 GCA_038253455.1 Terriglobales bacterium
GTGACCATGCTCATCGGCAATCGTCCGGAGATCGCCAAATCCCTTTTTGCTCCCGGTTACACCATGGCCAGCGTGATCGCCAACGAATTTACCGAGGCCACCGGCGACCTTTACCTCAGCGCGCTGGTCGAAATCGGATTGGTCCTCTTTATCGTCACCGTAATCGTGAACATGCTGGCCCAGATCATGATCTGGAGCATCACCCGCGGTCACCGGGCGAGGCAGGCCTGATATGGCTACCTCCCCATATGCACCGAATGCACGCTACTGGCGCAGATTGGCCGCCGACCGCCTGGCCACGGGCCTGGCAACCCTGGCCGCAGCGATGGTGCTGCTGCCCCTGATCGCCATCTTTGGTTATCTTCTCTATCGTGGGTTCGGCTCGCTCAACCTGGCATTTTTTACCGAAATACCCAAGCCGGTAGGCGAAGAAGGCGGCGGAATGGCCAATGCCATCGCTGGTTCTGGTTTACTCTTGCTGTTTGCCAGCCTCATCGGAGTGCCGCTGGGAGTGGGCGCCGGTATCTACCTGGCGGAGTACGGCAAGAACCACCTGGGCAACGCCGTGCGGTTTACCGCCGACGTGCTTAACGGCGTGCCCTCGATTGTTGTGGGAGTCGCCGTCTATGCGCTGATCGTGCTGCGGCAAAAACATTTCTCCGCGATCTCCGGGGGCATCGCCCTGGGCATCATGATGGTGCCTATCATTACCCGCACCACCGAAGAAATGCTGCTGATGGTGCCGCACGTTATCCGAGAAGCGGCCCTGGGTCTGGGAATTACCAAGTGGCGCACCACTCTTTCCATCACCCTGCCCTCGGCGACTTCGGGCGTGATCACCGGCATCATGCTGGCATTTGCCCGGGTGGCCGGCGAGACCGCTCCGTTATTGTTTACCGCATTCGGCAACAATTTCTGGAGCAGCGACCCGCGGCAGCCGATTGCCGCGCTGCCCCTGCAGATTTTCATCTATGCCATCTCGCCATTCGAAGAATGGCATCGCAAGGCCTGGGCCGGCGCCCTGGTGCTGGTCATGCTCATCGTAGTTTCCGTGGGCGCGGTGCGCCTGGCGGTCAGCAGGACTGCGTTTCGCGCTGAACGATAGAGCAGGTCTGTGCTGCCGGTCCACGGGATTTAGAACCACCTCAGTTACAAAGCGGAGCAGAGATTCATGGGTGTAGGAATAAAAGTTCGATATCTGGACGCCTGGTACGGCAAGACCCAGGCCCTCAAGAACATCAACATGGAGGTCAGTCCCAACCACGCGACCGCCATCATCGGTCCATCAGGTTGCGGCAAGTCCACTTTTATCCGCTGCCTGAACCGCATGCACGAGACCGTTCCCGACGCGCGCGTGGAAGGCGAGGTACGGGTGGGCGACATGGACATCTATTCCATCCCCGCGTTGCAGGTGCGGCGCCGCATCGGCATGGTGTTTCAGAAGCCCAATCCCTTCCCCACCATGTCGATCTACGACAACGTGGGCGCGGGCTTGAAATTAAATGGATATCGCGACCGGCGCCACCTCGATGAAATTGTGCAGCGGTCGCTGGTCTCCGCCGCATTATGGGACGAGGTCAAAGACATCTTGAAAAAGAAGTCTGGCGCCAGCCTGTCCGGCGGCCAGCAGCAGCGCCTGTGCATCGCCCGCGCCCTGGCGGTCGAACCTGAAGTCATGCTCATGGATGAGCCCGCCTCGGCGCTCGATCCCATCTCTACCGCCAAGATCGAAGAGCTTATTTTCACCCTGAAATCCACCTATACCGTGGTGATTGTGACGCATAATATGCAGCAGGCGGCGCGCGTCGCCGATTACACCGGATTTTTTCTCATGGGATCGCTGGTCGAGCTCGACAAGACCCAGAAAATTTTCACCACTCCGGCGGACAAGCGCACGGAAGATTACATTACAGGCAGGTTTGGCTAATGCGCACTCGCTTTCATCTCGGACTCGATGAGCTCAAAGACAAGCTGCTCACCATGGGCGGCATGGCGGAGCAGGCGGTGGATCGCGCGGTCGAAGGTTACCACCTGCGGCAGGTGAAACTGCTCAATGCCGTGCTCGACGAAGAACATTCCATCAATGAAGCCCAGCGCGAAATCGACGAGCTGGCGCTGGATTTGCTGGCCATGCAGCAGCCCATGGCGGTGGACCTGCGATTCATCCTGGCGGTCATGAAAATCAATTCCGACCTCGAGCGCGTGGGAGACTGCGCGGTGAACATCGCGGTCCGCGGACAGGAATCTGTGTCGCTGCCCCAGGTGGACCTGCAGGTTGATATCCCGCGCATGGCCTCCATCGTGGCCGGCATGGTGCGCCGATCGCTGGAAGCTTTTATCGGCGCCAAGGCGGATCTGGCCGACGCCATCCTGTTGATGGACGACGTCGTTGATCGCATGGACGCGGAAATCTATATCTCCCTGGTCAACCAGATACACGCTTCCCCGGAAATCACCCGCCAGGCGCTGGACGCCCTTCTGATCACCCGAAATCTCGAGCGCGTAGCCGACCACGCCACCAACATCGCCGAAGACGTGATCTTCTGGGTGCGCGGCGCCGACGTGCGTCACCTGGGCCATAAGCGCAAGACCGATGAGAATGACGCCGCCGCCGCCGCCGAACGCAAACCCGACATCGACGAGACCAAGGGAAGAACCCCGGACGTAGCCGAGCCGATTTAAGAATCCCCACTCCCGAACCAACTTGCTCAACCTGTGTCTAATTAACCACAGTCGATAATCGCTGTTCGCCTGTAATGTATTCAATTAGAACAAGTTGGTTTACGAATACACAATATCGTCGGCGGTAAGCTGCCAGGGTGTCGGATTGCACAGCGGGGCTGCAGTCAAGCTCCGAATCGTGCCCGCGCCGGTCGGCACGGGAATTGTCTTTCGCCGGGTTGATCTCGATGGGTTCCTGGTCGAAGCCACCGGCCGCAACGTTGCCAAGGTGAGCTACGCCACCAGCTTGATGAAAAAGGGCGTGTTCATCTCCACCACCGAACACCTGCTCTCAGCTTTCATCGGCATGGGCGTGGATAACGCCATCGTCGAGCTCGACAACCTGGAGCTCCCGATTCTCGACGGCAGCGCCCAGCCTTTCGTGAACATGATCTTGCAATCGGGGTTGAAGCGGCAGCGTCGCCGGCGCGTCCACCTGCGCATGCGCAAAGAGGTTGAGATCCGCGAGGGTGACAAGTTTATTGCGGTGTATCCCTCTGACAGTTACTCGGTTTCCTACAACATTAATTTTTCTCATCCCCTGATCGGGCGCGAAACTTTCGCCATCGATCTCTGGCGCGACCGCTATCGCGACGCCATTGCGCCGGCCCGCACATTTGGTTTCGCGCACGAGGCCGCCGCCATGCGCAACATGGGACTGATCCGCGGGGCGTCGCTGGAAAATGCGGTGGTGCTCGACCGGCAGAAGGTGATGAACGGGCCGCTGCGTTTCGACAACGAGTTTGTGCGCCACAAAGTGCTCGACCTGATCGGCGACCTGGCCCTGCTGGGCCGCCAGATCATCGGCCGGGTAGTGGCTGATCGCGCCGGACACGCCATGCATACCGCGCTGGTGTCGCGCATCCTCAAGGATGCTTCTCTGTGGGAAGAGACGGTGGTCGATGATATTCCCCAGGCGGTTGCCGTAGCCTGAAAGGCAAAATACCCCAACTACTTAAATCAGGCTAGAATAAATCCCATGTCGCGCTGTGAGCAGTACGAGGTCTGGTCGCAAAAAGAAGGCAAGTGGGAGATGGCCATCACCTTTTTTCAGATGGACATGGCCACCAGCATCATTCCCCTCTATCCATCGCCCATGCGGCTGGTGCGGGCGGTGTACGAAGGCGGCAAGCTCATGCAGCAGGACGTGGTGGCGGAAAAAAATTTCGCCCGGCCGCCTTCCTGATCGAGGCAACAGACCGCGCATCGATTTGCCCCCACCGCCATTTTCGCTTTACTATCGCCCATCGTGGTCATGCCTCCTGATCCCCCAGAGCTGAAGAACCTGAAGCGCGGCGTGGTTTCGGCGGCGCCGGTGGCCGACGACGATTCGGTAGAGCTCCAGCTTCGTCCGCGGCGGCTGCAGGAGTTTATCGGCCAGAAAAAGCTCAAGAACAATCTCACCGTCGCCATCGAAGCCGCCCGCTCGCGCAATGAGCCGCTCGATCACGTTTTGCTCTATGGCCCGCCCGGATTGGGAAAGACCACCCTTGCCACCATCATCGCCAACGAACTGGGTGTCGATTTCCAGCAGACCTCCGGCCCCGCCCTGCAGATTAAAGGCGACCTCACCGCCATTCTCACCAACGTTCGTCCCAAGCAGGTGCTCTTCTTCGACGAAGTCCACCGCCTGCAGCCGGCGCTGGAGGAAATTCTTTATTCCGCGCTGGAGGATTACAAGCTCGACATCATCATCGGCCAGGGCCCGTCGGCGCGCACCCATACCCTCGAAGTCAGGCCATTTACCTTTGTGGCCGCCACCACCCGCGCCGGATTGCTGTCGGCGCCGCTGCGCTCCCGCTTTGGCATCGTCCTGCGGCTGGAGTTCTACAGCACCGAAGAGCTGAAAATTATCGTCGAACGCTCCGCCGATATTCTGGGAGTGAAGATCGACGACGCAGGCGCCACTGAAATCGCCAGCCGCGCCCGCGGCACGCCGCGCATCGCCAACCGCCTGTTGCGCCGGGTGCGGGATTTTGCCCAGGTACGCGGCGAAGGACATATCGACCAGCCCACCGCCCAGGCCGCGCTCGAGATGCTTGAAGTGGATAAGCACGGCTTCGATGAGATCGACCGCCGCCTGCTGCTGGCCATCATCGCGAAATATCCGGGCGGCCCGGTGGGGCTGAACACGCTGGCCGCGGCGCTGGCGGAGGAAGCCGA
>JBBSHD010000192.1:0-4874 GCA_038253455.1 Terriglobales bacterium
CTGCTCTCAGAGTTCTCCCGCGATCTGACCCAGGCCGCCATGGATTCGCAGCTCGACCCGCTGGTTGGCCGCGATCAGGAACTGGAGCGCGTCATCCAGATCCTGTGCCGCCGCACCAAGAACAACCCGGTATTGATCGGAGAACCCGGGGTGGGCAAGACCGCCATCGTCGAAGGCCTGGCGCAGCGCATCGCCGACGGCGAAGTGCCGTCGTTCCTCGCCGAAAAACGCATTCTCGCCCTCGACCTTTCGTTGATCGTCGCCGGCACCAAGTATCGCGGCCAGTTTGAAGAGCGCCTGAAGACCATCATGAAGGAATTAATGGAAAATCAGAACTCTATCGTCTTCATCGATGAGCTGCATACCCTGGTCGGCGCGGGTTCCGCCGAAGGCTCGCTCGACGCCGCCAACATCCTCAAGCCCGCGCTATCCCGCGGTGAGATCCAGTGCATCGGCGCCACCACTCCCGGGGAATATCGCAAGTCCATCGAAAAAGATCGCTCGCTGGAACGGCGCTTCCAGTCGGTCAAGGTTCCGCCTCCCAATGAAGAGGATGCGGTAAAGATCCTGCAGGGCATCAAGGAGCGCTACGAGAAGTTCCATGTCGTCACCTACACCGACGACGCTATCCTCTTCTCGGTGTCGCATTCCGCCCGCTACATTCCCGACCGCTTTCTTCCCGATAAGGCCATCGATCTGATCGATGAAGCCGGGGCGCGGGTCAAACTGCGGCAGACGTCGCTGCCCGAAGAAATCACCGACGTGCAGAAGCGCATCAAGTTCATCGTCCATCGCATGGAAAACGCGATCGCCAACCACGAATTTGAGAAGGCGCGCTTTTATTCCGACGAAGAGCGCAAGGAACGCGAGAACCTGCGCGCCCTGCGGGAAAAATATCACCTCGATGAATCCGCCACCGGGGTGGTTGGCCGCGAGGACATCGAAGACGTGGTTTCGCGCTGGACCGGCGTGCCCGTTACGTCCATCAAGGAAGAAGAGACCCAGAAGCTGCTGCGCATCGAAGAAGAGCTGCACAAGCGCGTGATCTCGCAGGACAAGGGAATCTCGGCGCTGTCCCGCGCCATCCGGCGCTCGCGTGCCGGACTGAAATCGCCACAGCGTCCCATCGGCTCGTTCCTGTTCCTGGGGCCCACCGGCGTAGGCAAAACCGAAGTGGCGCGCACCTTGTCGCAGTTCATGTTCGGCAGCGAAAAATCGCTGATCCGGTTTGATATGTCGGAATTCATGGAGAGCCACTCGGTGTCGAAGCTCATCGGCTCGCCTCCCGGCTACGTGGGATACAACGAAGGCGGCCAGCTCACCGAACGGGTGAAGCGCGCTCCCTATTCCGTGGTGCTGCTCGACGAGATCGAGAAGGCCCACCCCGACGTGTTCAACATCCTGCTGCAGGTCTTTGAAGACGGGCAATTGAGCGACGGCTTGGGCAACACCGTTGATTTCAAGAACACCATCATCATCATGACCTCCAACATCGGCGCCCGCCACCTGCAGAAGCGCAGCGGCCTGGGCTTCCAGAATGAGCAGGAGCATGCGGTATCGGAAAAGGTGGAGGAGATGGTGCGCAGCGAGGTCAAGCGCACCTTCAACCCCGAGTTCCTCAACCGGCTGGACGAGGTCATCATCTTCAGCGCCCTCTCCGACAGCGACCTGCTGCAAGTGCTGGAGCTGCTGGTAGGCCAGTTGAACGCCAACCTCGCGCAGCGGCAGATCACCATCACCGTGACCGAAGAAGCTAAGAAGTGGATTCTCGATAAAACCCTGGTCGACCGTAGTTACGGCGCGCGTCCTCTGCGCCGCGCCCTGCAGCGCTACATCGAAGACCCGCTCTCCGAAGCGCTGATCCAGGGCACGATCCAGACCCGGCCGGCGTTCATCGAAGTCTTCCTCGAAGGCGACAAGCTCTTTTACCACCCGGTTGGAGAAGAAAAAGCTGAAGGCGTGCTTTTGTTCAGTAACTGAGATCGTGCTGCTTTCGGTAACTAATATTTAACGGCCGCCCTAACCAAGGCGGTCGTTGTGTCTCCGCCCCGGATGACAAAGGCGGAATCCGGCGATAATCTAATATCATGGACTTAACCGTTTATACCGCCACCTGGTGTTCTGACTGCCGCGAGGCCAAGCGCTTTCTTACCAAGCACCAGATCCCGTTCAAAGAAGTTGACATCGAATCTACCCCCGGCGCGGCCGAGCAGGTCATAGCTCACACCGGCAAGCGCGCCATTCCACAGTTCGTGCTCGATGGGAAATGGGTGCAGCCCTACCGGCCCGGCCGCGGGTTTCTCTATGACGAGATGAGCCAGTTGCTGGGCGTAAAGACCGACCAGCCCGGCTAGCTTTCCGTCCGCTTGCTGCTGCAACAAAATTGAAGGTTTTCGAGGCGCATGCCGTGATCCCTCGCTACACCCGCCCTGAAATGGGCGCAATCTGGACCGACGAGCACAAATTTCGCACCTGGCTGGCGGTTGAGATTGCCGCCAGTGAGGCCCTGGCCGAAGCCGGGCTGGTGCCTCGCGCGGCGGCGCGCGCTATCCGGCAGAAGGGCGATTTTGTCGTCAAGCGCATTCACGCCCTCGAAGCGGAAGTGAAGCACGACGTCATCGCCTTCACCACCGCAGTCTCGGAAAAAATCGGCAAGGATGCGCGCTGGCTGCACTTCGGACTCACCTCCAACGATGTGGTGGATACCGGGCAGGCCCTGCAGGTCATGCAGGCGTCGAGCCTCATCCTCGACGATCTGGCCCGGCTTTCCGCAGTGCTCAAGCTGCGCGCGCTGGAGTTCCAGCACACGCCCATGGCGGGCCGCACCCATGGGATGCACGCCGAGCCCACCACCTTCGGCCTGAAGCTGGCCAACTGGTACGCGGAAAACGAGCGCAACCGCGAGCGCTTCGCCGCCGCCGCCGAATCGATGCGCGTCGGCAAATTTTCCGGGGCGGTCGGCAGCTTTGCCCATCTCGATCCTGAGATCGAGGAAAACATTTGCCGCCGCCTGGGTCTTGAGGCCGCCGCCATCTCGTCCCAGGTGATCCAGCGCGACCGCCACGCCGCCTACATGACGACCCTGGCAGTGGTGGCCAGCACCCTGGATAAGATTGCTACCGAGGTGCGCCACTTGCAGCGCACCGAAGTGGGAGAGGCCGAGGAATTTTTCAGCGCCGGGCAAAAAGGCTCGTCGGCCATGCCGCACAAGCGCAACCCCATCAGCAGCGAGCAGATCAGCGGGCTGGCGCGAGTGGTCCGGGGCAACGCGCAGGCGGGTCTGGAAAATGTGGCCTTGTGGCACGAGCGCGATATCTCGCACTCGTCGGTGGAGCGCATCATCCTGCCCGATTCCACCACCCTGGTCGATTATCTTCTGCAGAAGACTGCTACCCTCATCGAGAAGCTGGTGGTTTATCCCGAACGCATGCTGGCCAACCTCGACAGCACCGGGGGCCTGATGTTCAGCGGACAATTGCTTTTAGATCTCGCGGCGGCCGGCATGTCTCGCGAGGCCGCCTACCGCAAGGTGCAGGAGCACGCCATGCGGGCTTCGCGCGGCGAAGGCAAGTTTCGCGGCCTGGTGACTGCCGACCGGGAAATCGGCAAGCTGGTTACTCCCGCGCAGATGGACGCCGTTTTCAACACCGCCCGGCAGTTGCGCAACGTGGACAAGATATTTGCCCGGGTCTTCGGCGCTCCGCCGGCGCCCCCCAACCGCAACCCCGCGGGACGCCGCCAGAGCGAGAGAAAGCGTTCCTCTTGACCGCTTCTTCCACTCCGCACACCAGCCTCACCATTGCCACCACCGGCGCCAGCGGCTCAATTTTTTTAAGGGAGTTGCTGCGTGCGGTGCAACGCGACGAGCGCCTCACGGCCGTCAACCTCATCGCCTCCGAAAGCTCGCTGCGGGTGCTGGCGGAAGAGCTGGAGATGCGCGGGCGCACTAACCTGGTGGCGCAATTACTGGGCGCCGAATCGGCCAAGATCAAAGAACAAAACAATGGGGACATCGGCGCCAACGTGGCCAGCGGGTCCTATCCGTGTGACGCCATGGTGGTGATCCCGTGCAGTATGGGCACCCTGGCCCGCATCGCCAACGGCATCGCATCGCGCCTGATCGAGCGCGCCGCCGACGTGTGCCTCAAAGAGAAACGTCCCCTGGTCTTGTGTGTGCGCGAGACCCCGCTGAACAAGATCCACATCCGCAACATGTACCGCGCCGCCGACGCCGGCGCCACCATCTACCCGCTGATCCCCACGTTCTACAACCGCCCGCAAACCCCCGAGGAGATGGCGCGGCAATTCGCGTATCGCGTCCTGGCGCACATAGGTTTTCCGCAGGCTGATGCTTATCAGTGGCAGGGGTAGAGTGCTCGGTTTGCTCTTCGCAGAAATCTCGAGAAGTTGTATGAAGAGATGTGGATAAGCGAAAACCCCTTATGAATTGTCATCCTGGAGCGAGCTCTTGCTTCTTGTTTGAGCGAAGGACCTCGTGTTTTCTTTTGCGGTTGTCGTTGTTATCCGCGCAAGCAAAGGTCACGGCAGGCTTCGCGTAAAGTCTGAGCGTCGATTCTTTTGAATCAGCGTCTGGGCTGGTGGTGCGGGTTGCGTCAAGGAAACAAAAGGTTCCTCGGCTTCGCTCGGAATGACAATTTAGTGGTTGAGAAGAATTCCCGATGAGGGCATGACAACTCGAATTTACTCGCATGACAATTACGTATGGGAATAACAGATCCACACGGGGATGATGACTCCGCACGGAAATAAACCACTACATACGTGAATAACAACTACATACGCTAATAGCTCCATGCGGGAAAAACAGCTCCGCATGGCGGCTTCTAAATTAATGACATCTCGAACGCTTTGGC
>JBBSHD010000193.1:0-4842 GCA_038253455.1 Terriglobales bacterium
AGCGAATCGTCCATCATCTTGACCATGCCGTCCTGGAATTAAAACAAAAATGGCGGACCGCGCGCAACGCGATTCGCCATCTGAAACAGGGCCCGTTAAGTTCGCCAACATTCCGCGTCCAGAAAACTGGCCCGCTTTAAATGGGCTGGCGACGTGCAGTTAGCGCCGGATTGCGTGATAGATCACCAAAACCAGGACAGCGCCTACGACTGCAACGACCAGGCTGTAGAGATTCAAGCCACTTACCCCGGGGGCGCCAAACATGTTGAACAGCCATCCGCCTACCACGGCGCCGATGACCCCGAGCACGATGTCTAACAGGAGACCTTCTCCGCTCTTGTTAACGATCTTGCTACCCAGGAAACCAGCGATTAACCCCAAAACGATCCACGCCAGAAACGACATAGTTTTAATCTCCTTACAGGTTTATTTTTTCGAGCCTACATCTGGCTCAATATCGCCAGCCAGAAACTTTGATGCAGATGTGACCTGAGGAGTTTGTACGGATATCCCATATTGTGAATATATTTTTGGGTGTCAAGTCTCAGAATAAGAGTTGCTCCGAAGCCGCAAGTAATCGTGATGTGTGCAAGCCGTCACTTGCGTTCCAACTTTTCCACCAAGCGTCTATACTGCGCTCATGGCTCTAACAGGAACTATTACGAAGGAAAACAACTCAATGGTAGCCCGGCTTGTCGGCAAGGCCTTTCAAAAAGGCTTTACCCGGGCCTACAAGACCATTCAAATTAACCCCAGGAAGTTTTACTCCCAACTCGCCAAAACCCATCACCTGTCCATCGCGGATTCGCATTCAATGTTTGCGGTTCCGCTGCCCCTGATCGATAAACTGGCCGACCAGATCATCGCCTCCGACATGAAGAAAGCCGCTGCCGAAGGCGCCGGTTTCGGTATGGGAGGTATCATTACCCTGCTGCCGGATCTGAGTGTTTTGGCGGCGATCACGGTGCGGTCCATTCAAAAACTGAGCCTGGTATATGGCTTCGAATTCACCACCGAGGAAGAGGTTTCGGAGTTCTGGGTGGCGGCCGCCACCGCTGCTGGTATCGATATCAGCAAGGACCTGTTCGAGAAGCAGGTGGTTAAGCGCTTTGTTCCGCGCGTTATCCAGCGTATCGCGGCGCGCGCCAGCGCCGAGGTCATCGAAAAATGGGCCACCCGGCTGGTGCCCATGGTCAGCTCTGTGATCGGCGGAGCCTTGAATTACTACTTTGTACGTGCCTGGGGAACTCGCGCCAAAGCTCACTTTCGCGAGCGCCACCTGATGCTTCGAGCGCAACCGGATTCGGTTCGCCTTCCCGGCACAGGAATTCAAGGCTTGCCTGAATAATGGGGAAGCAGTGGTTGAAAAAATGGGGGCTACTGGAACTCGATTCGATCGAAACCCAGCGGCTGCGCCAGCGCTGATAACGTAGTGCGCGCGTTTTGCGCGGCGATATTAAGAATGCCGTCGGAGATCGCGGCTTCCTGTATGTCCTTCTCCGCGGTCTGCCGCACTTCCGACTCCAGGTTGGGGTCCGCGGTCACCAGCAACCCAGTTTGGCGGGAGA
This sequence comes from Terriglobales bacterium, assembly GCA_038253455.1. Classification (GTDB taxonomy): domain Bacteria; phylum Acidobacteriota; class Terriglobia; order Terriglobales; family Acidobacteriaceae; genus JBBQWT01. Next base: position 1,569 of record JBBSHD010000193.1, read on the forward strand.
AAACCCGGGTTCGGCTGTTGTCGATCCGGGCGGAAAAGATTTCAGCCGGCGGAAGCTTTATTTTCAAGACCCTTCCTTGCAGCGAAATTGCGCTCGCCGGCAATTTGGAAAAATCCTCGCCTGCCACTACCTCTCCGCGCACTACCAGAAGAATCTTGTCGCCGGTAAGAATGGTCGGCAACAAGCTCGCGCGTTCGCCGGAAACAACCTTGTCCACGGTGAACTGCACGGTTTCCAGGCGTTTCAAGTCGCGAATCTGGTTGACGACCGCCCCCTGGTCATATGTCCCCGGCCCAGCCACGAGGTGACGCAAAGCCGGTATCCACGCGATCAGAAACAGGATCAGGAACGCTGCGACAAGGCCGCTGATGACGCCCTTTCGATAAGACCTGTTGGCTGGAGGTGGTGTTTCTCGCGTTGGCAGCACCGTGTTTTTGATTTCCATATTGGCCGTCTTCACGAAGCCCCTACCCTGGTGATTTGGAAGACACCTGCGGTTAGATGCTGTAGGGGAAGTCAGAGTGCTGCGGCAGGACGGAGGAAGGGAAAATAGTGGGGCGTGACTGGTTCTAGATTATGTTCTTTCCGAGGCGTTCCCGGTTGCTGCCGTTTCTGCTGCCTACGGCGAGCCTTTGTTCCTCATCGCGAAAATACTCGACCAAAGCGCGTTCTTTGGGGTCAAGGTGCGGATAGATGTCCTCATCGATCATGGTGACCCATTCATCGCGGCTCAAAGCGGGATTGGCCTGAAACCACTTTCCCATGCGCTCCAAGAGGAATCCACCGCTGGTGGGCGGCACATGGTGCCCGGTAAGACGATCAAGGCCGGAACCGGCTATCTCGAAGCTTCCGGTTGACGACGCGTTGGCTGCCGGCTTTGTCTCTTTAGGAAGTGTGGGCGGAGTGACCTGAAACTCAATTCGCGGAGCGGCCGCGATCGGCGCCGGCCTGGCTGCCGGCTCGTCAGCCGGAAAAGCAGAGCGCCCGGCAACTTTGTCGCTCTCCGCATGAAGCAGGCCGGCTAGCTTCTCGATCGCAGAGGTCGCCTCTTTGGCCACTTCCGCTTGTATTTCTGCTCCGGTTTTCGGCGCGGGCCGCACATAATCGTCAATCTGGTTCGTAGGCAGATCGAGGCCCCATACGTCGTTCTCCGGCTCCAGGTTGCGAATACCCACCTGTCCGTCTCGCGGGGTGCGCGGTTCTCCGACCCATACCACACGAAACCTTCCCCGATTTTTTTTGTACGGAATGGTAATGTTTTCACCCGCGCCTTTTAAGCAGCGGATACCCTAGAGGCGCGCGCCGTGCGTATTGATGTCGAGGGTGCAACTGGCTTGAGAAAAGGGCTTCCCATCGCTGTCGATGCCTGAAATACGCACTGACAAGACCAGCGGGTGACGTTGATCGCGACGAAGACCCATGACAGAACCCTCAAACCCAGCAAGGCAGAGCTTTAGGACAGCAATTCAGAGTGTAACCTATCGCTGCCTTTAACAGTATAGTTACCCCCGTACCCGTAAAGCCAGAGATTTGATGAGACGCAACAATCTGATTCCGCGTTGCCCCCAGCCCATTCCCTATTGCGGCACCCATCGCGGAGCGTTGGTAAACAGACCATTTACAAAGCCGATGTGATAAACCAGAAATAGCCCAAAACCAGTGCTGGTCAAACCCGAGGTCATGCGCAGCCAGTAATTCAAGCGGGTGAAGCGCACGCTATAGGCGAAAGGGACCGCGATGATCGCGGTCATAATCATCATTCCCAAAACCGTGCCAAACCCGAAAATCAGCAGGTACACGATAGCCCAAATCGGGGTTGAAATCGTGGCGAGAACCAACAATGCCACTGCCGCAGATCCCGCCAGCCCATGCACCGTTCCAATCAGCAAAGGACGCACAATCTGGATTCTATCCATCCCGTAGTTTTTCCGCCCCGGCGTAACCTCCGCCAACGGCGCCCCACCGGACATTAGCTGGGAGTCGAGTCCCTCCGATAAGTTTTCTTTGGACTCTGTTTCAACCGTCCTAAGGCGGGAAAAACGCGAGCTCAGCCACTGTGTGAGCCCGGTCAGGTTCATGACTCCCAGAATGATGAGCATGATGGCCACCGAAAATTCCATCGAAAGACCCAGCCGCGGCGGGATGACGACCTTAAAAAGAATAATGATGGATCCCACCACGAAAATCGTCAGCGTGTGTCCCACTCCCCAAAGCGCTCCGATGATCGCGGCGCCTCTGATCGAGCGTTGCCGGCTGACGATCGTGGTCACCGCGATGACATGGTCAGGGTCAGTCGAATGTCGCATTCCCAGGATCAACCCCAGGCCTACGACTCCAATAAAGGCAGGAAGGTTTTGGGATGATAAGTGGAGGGTGACCCCGGCGCTGGCCACCGCTTGCCAAAGCATGGCCGCCCCCAGGATCGTGATAAATCCAGATGAAAGCAGCGGCAGCCAGCGGGTGACGGCTTGTCCGTTCTCATTAAACCGGGATAACCATTTCCCGGCGTGGACCATTCCGATCCCGATGACGATCAAGACCGTGGCAAGACCCACACTGAATGCCAGTATCAAAGCCAGCCCAAACCCGATTCGGTGCAGTGTCACCGCACTCAGCAGGACCACCAGCGCCGCGGGACAAGGGATCATACCGCCCGTGATCCCCAGGGTCAGGAGCCGGCTCAGTGGAACCCCACTCGCCTGGCCCGGCGCGCCACCCGCCGCATTACCAATGGCCCCAGCCAAGGCCGCCTCCGGTTCCATATCGTCCCCGGTGGCCACAAACGGCGCCGGTTTGCGTCCCAGCCCCCAGTGGGCATGCGGTCCGCCTTCCACGTGACTGTGCTGCAGGCTGGCGCCCGACCAATGTTGCAGAAACAGGGCAATTCCCATCCCGCAGATAATCAAGCCCGACAGCATGGCCAACCCGGGATAAAGACGGTCGGGCAGGATGTAATGCGAGGCATAAAGGGTCGCCAAGCCCAGCAGATAGACTCCGGCGGTGTGGGCTGCGGTAACGATGCCCCCCAGCAAGATGGCGTCTTTCATCGTGCCCCGGGAACCTACCAGGTAGGCAGCCACGATGGTCTTGCCGTGTCCGGGTTCCAGGGCATGCAAGGCGCCCAATCCGAACGCGATTCCAAACGCGGTGACCACACACCAGAAGTTCCACTGCCTGGCGGCAACCAGTTCGGTGAATCGGTTGCGAGGGGTTTTCTGCTTATTGGCCAATACTTTAATCTGGTCAGGATTTTCGGCAGGCGGTAAAACGGTCG
>JBBSHD010000194.1:0-4837 GCA_038253455.1 Terriglobales bacterium
CCCCGATAAAGCCGGGGGATCGTCAGAATGACAATCGATGGGTGGGAGTTCTGCTGGGGCAGATATTTATCTGGCGCCAAGAGCAGTTTAAATAACCCATAGGGAAATATTTGTTGAACGGTTCTATTTCCCACCGCTGCCCCGCGGCCTCACTCACACCGTAAGCTCCCGCTTGACCGCCTCGCTGACCATCTTGCCTTCTACCCTGATCTTGCCCGCGGCAAACTTCGCCATGGCGGTCTTCATGACCGCGCCCATTTCCTTCAGCGTGGGGGACCCCATCTCGGCGATTGATTCTTTGACCACTCGGGTAATTTCTTCCGCGCCAGCGGCCTGGGGCATGTAGGCCTCGATCATCACGATCTCGGCTGCTTCTTTTTCCGCCAGCTCCGGCCGGTTGCCTTTGGTGAACGCGTCGATCGATTCCCGCCGCTGCTTGAGCAGCGTGTTCAGCACCGCAATGGTTTCCTGGTCGTCGAGCGGAGCGCGCTTGTCGAGGGCCTTCATCTGCAGCGCGGCCTTCATCATGCGCAGGGTGGAAAGCAGCGTGGTTTCTTTGGTGCGCATGGCGGTAACCATGTCCTTCTGAATCTGCTCGGCGATCGTCATCGTGGTCCTTTCAGGTGGCGGCCAAAAAAAAATTGGGGCGAGTATCCGCCCCAACGGTTAGACGGGCTGGCTGCGATTTAAGCCGGTGCTGGTTCTCCGCCGGGGGCCATTCCCGGAGCGCGGCCGGGTTCCGGACGCAGCACTTGCTGCATCGGTCCGGCATCGTTGTTCTGGCTGGGTGGCTTCTCGGGAAGCTGCTTGCCTTCGATCAGCATCAGCACTTCACTGGCGTCCAGGGCTTCGCGTTCCAACAGGGCCAGCGCGATCCGCTGCAGCGGCTCGGGGTGCTTGGAGATGAGGTCGGTGGCGCGCTGGTAGGCGCTATCCACCAGCTTGCGCACCTGTTGATCGATGCGGATGGCGGTGTCCTCGCTGAAGTCGCGATGTTGCGCGATCTCGCGGCCCAGGAAGATCTGCTCCTCTTTCTTGCCGTAGGTCAGCGGCCCGAGCTCGCTCATGCCCCACTCGCACACCATGCGGCGGGCGAGATCGGTGGCGCGTTCGAGATCGTTTCCGGCGCCGGTGGTGATCTCTTTCAGGAACAGCTCCTCGGCGATGCGCCCACCCATGAGAATCGCGATGCGGGTCTCTAGGTACTCGCGCGTGTAGCTGTGCTGGTCGGTCTCAGGCAGCTGCATGGTCAAGCCCAGCGCCATTCCGCGAGGAATGATGGTGACCTTGTGCAGCGGGTCGGATTGCGGGCTCAAGGCCGCCACCAGTGCGTGGCCGGCCTCGTGGTATGCCGTCAGCTTCTTTTCCTTATCGGTGAGCAGCATGGACTTGCGCTCCGCACCCATGAGGACTTTGTCTTTGGCCACTTCAAAATCCCACATCAGCACCGACTTGCGGTTATAGCGGGCCGCGCTCAGCGCCGATTCGTTGACCATGTTGGCCAGGTCGGCGCCGGAAAATCCCGGGGTGCCGCGCGCCAGGATGGAAAGATCGACGTTGTCGCTGACCGGAATCTTGCGGGTATGCACGCGCAGTATCTCTTCGCGTCCGCGCACGTCGGGCAAGCTGACCACCACCCGGCGATCGAAGCGTCCGGGACGCAACAGGGCGGGGTCGAGCACATCGGGACGGTTGGTGGCGGCGATCAGGATGACGCCTTCGTTGCATTCAAAGCCATCCATCTCCACCAGCAACTGGTTGAGGGTTTGCTCGCGCTCGTCGTGACCTCCGCCGAGCCCGGCGCCGCGATGGCGCCCGACGGCGTCGATCTCGTCGATGAAAACGATGCAGGGAGCGTTTTTCTTGCCTTGCTCAAACAGGTCGCGGACCCGGCTGGCGCCCACACCCACAAACATTTCCACGAAATCGGAGCCGGAAATGGAGAAGAAGGGGACGTTAGCTTCGCCGGCCACGGCGCGCGCCAGCAACGTCTTTCCTGTGCCCGGCGAGCCGACCAGCAGCACGCCCTTGGGAATGCGGCCGCCCAGTTTCTGGAACTTCTGCGCTTCGCGCAGGAAATCAATGATCTCGCGCAGCTCTTCTTTCGCTTCCTCAACCCCGGCGACATCCTTAAAAGTGATCTTCTTCTGCTGCATTGACAGCAGGCGCGCCCGGCTCTTGCCGAACGATAACGCCTTGTTGCCGCCAGTTTGCATCTGGCGCAGCATGAAGAACCAGAAGGCCACAATCAGTACGATGGGCAGTATGTTGAGCGCGTAACCCGTCCAGTTATTCATGGAGGCGTCGCGCACCGTGATGTTCACGCCCTTGTCCCCCAGTATCTTGATCATGTCGGGATAGTTGGCGGGCACGGTGGTGTGGAAAACCTTGGAGTGGTCGTTCTTGTACTTGCCCTTAACTTCGCTGGCCAGGATGCTGATCTCGGAGACGTTGCCGCTGTTTACCTGGTTCATGAAGGCGGAGAAATTGATTTCCTCGTCTTTAAGGCCGGAGGTGTTCTTCTGCACCAGTTGCCATAGCAGCACGCCGGCAAAGATGATCAAGGTCCAAAAAAGAATCTGTTTTACCGTGGAATTCACTTCAGAAACCTGCTTTCGGATACCGAACTTTCCTTAGCTTTAGATGCTCTATCTGGAAGGAAGATTTTTTACCTGTCTTGATTCTAAGCTTCGTTTTCCACAGCGGCAAATGGCTCGCCGGCGATTATGGGGCTGGATTTGGAGCCGGCAAATGCTCTTCGCGGCCATCGCGCGACTTCACGGCGATGTAGGGCAGGTTCCGGCCCAGATCGGGCGCGCCCAGGCCGTAGCCGATTACATATGCCTCATCAAAGAGAAACCCAAAGTAATCCGGCTGCAGGGCCAGCCGCCGGGACGACTGTTTATCCAGCAGAGCGACCAGTTTCACCGAAGCCGCGCCGCGGGCGGTGAGATTGCGAACCAGAAAATCGCTGGTCTGCCCGGTTTCCATCAGCGCCTGCACCAGCACGACATCTTTGCCGGCGACCTCGACTTCGGGGGTAAACATGATCTGGGTGCTGGCCAGGGTGCCCTGCCATTGTTCAGATATTTCGGGCTTGATGAACTGGCACACCACCGGCACCTCGATGGCGCGCACCAGGTCGGCCATGAAGATAAAGCCATCTTCCAGCACGCACACTGCGTACAGCACTTTGCCGGCATAGTCCCCTGAAAGCTGGCGTCCGATCTCGGAAACCCGCTTTTGAATTTGCTCGGCGGACAGCAAAACGTGATGGGAGTTAGGAGAAGTTTCGATAGTCAATTGATGCGCCTCAATTCCGGCTAATCGAATTCACAGGACTGCTCTCAGGGCCGAGCCGGGTATACGGGAAAGCAAAAATCCCAATTGCGAAAGGGCAATCCTGGAGGGGGACCCAGAAGTTACCGAGGATTCCCTGCTTCCGGCAATAACTCTTCGATTATAAGCACTTGCGCGCCTTCCGCGCAGGCAATCTGCGGCATGGCAAAGCCCCGCGCCCACAGAATATGATCGCCCTGGCTGACCACCGGCCACAAATACTTCTCCTCGCCGTGGAGGGCGCGCCGTTGCAGCAGCGCTTTCAGCTTTTTCGGGGCCTTGGTCCGGGCGGGTTGAAAGCGATCTCCGGGCGCCCAGTTTCTGACCACTAACTCCCCGGCGCCGATTACCGGGAGCGCCGCGGAAGCATCGCCAGGATCCGTGCGCGGCTGCCAGCGGGCATGGAAGGTGCTTCGCAGCTCGGGGACGAGCACCTCGCCGGGCACGGCCAGGAGATAGCGATACCCCGCCGCCAAGGCGCTTGTCGCAACCTGGGCGGCGGCGCGCTCAAAATGGATCTCGCGGGCTGACCTGCGGGCTGACCAGCCGCCGGGCAGATCGCAGAGCTTTCCGGTTTCAGCGGATGACGCGGCGGGAGAGGGGAGGAGTCCCAGCACGCGCTCGACATGATCAAAATCCAGATGGACTTCCAACCGGGCGGCGGCCGCGCGAACCATTCGCCTCTGCATCGCCGTGGGCAGGGCTGCCAGTGCGGCGACCCTGCAATGCATCGATTGCGCTGAAGCCCGGGAGATGATCAGTGGCGAAAGACGCGCAACTTCCGATTGCCAGTAAAGCTCTTCATCGCGAGAGATTTCAGCCTGGGAGGCGAGGATTTCCACGATGGCGGGGTTGTAATGCCGGGCGATCAACGGCAACAATTCGCGGCGCACGCGGTTGCGGGTGTGACGCAGGTCGTTATTTGAGGAATCCTCACGCCACGGCTGGCCCAAACCGGTTAAAAATTTTTCCACCTGGGTGCGCCGGATTTCGAGCAGTGGCCGGACGATGTCAATTTTGTTGCCCTGGTCATGCCGGGGATAAATTCCCGCCAGCCCGCGGCTCCCTGTCCCACGAATCACGCGCATGAGGACCGATTCCGCCTGGTCGTCACAGGTGTGGGCGGTGGCGACCTTGTTCACCATCCCCGAATCAATCAAGCTGCGCAAGAACGCATAACGCAATTCCCGAGCGGCGGTCTCCAGGCTCAATTTTTTCTCGCGGGCGAAAGCAGGAACATCTGCGCCTTCGCCGAGAAAGGGCAGATCGTGTGCGGCGGCAAGATCGCGGACAAACTGCTCATCGCCATCGGATTCCTCGCCCCGAATTCCATGGTTGAAGTGGGCGACCGAGAGAACGATGCCCAGTTCATCGCGCGCCTGCAGCAGCCAGCGCAGCAGGGCCACCGAATCAGCCCCGCCGGAAACCGCGGCGGCCACGCGGTCCCCGGCGGCCAGCAGACGGTGGCGGCGGATGTAGCGAATGAACTTTGGCAGTA
>JBBSHD010000195.1:0-4788 GCA_038253455.1 Terriglobales bacterium
GGTGCTCGACGACATGGATCTCGAACGCGAGCGCGGCCTCACCATCAAGGCCCATGCCGTGCGCATGATGTACACCGCCGGCGACGGCCTCACCTACCAGCTCAACCTCATCGACACCCCCGGGCACGTGGATTTTTCCTACGAGGTTTCGCGCTCCCTGGCCGCCTGCGAGGGCGCGCTGCTGGTGGTCGATGCCTCCCAGGGAGTGGAAGCCCAGACCCTCGCCAACGCTTATCTCGCCATCAACAACGGGCTCGACATCATCCCCGTCATCAACAAGATCGATCTTCCCAGCGCCGATATCGAGCACACCCGCGACATGATCGAGCAGACCATCGGCATCGATTCGACTGAGGCCCTGCCGGTGAGCGCCAAGACCGGCCTGGGCGTGCCCGACGTGCTGGAAGCCATCGTGCGGCGGCTCCCCGCGCCTAAGGGCTCTCCCGATGCCCCGCTGCAGGCCCTCATCTTTGACTCGTGGTTTGACCCGTATCGCGGCGTGGTGGTGCTGGTCCGCATCTTCCAGGGGACGATGAAGGTGGGGCAAAAAATCCGTCTGTGGTGGAACGGGCACGTCTTCGAGATCGAAACTCTGGGCGTGCTCACGCCCAAGCCGGTGGAGATCGCCGAGCTCACCGCCGGGGAAGTCGGCTTCCTCATGGCCAACATCAAGAGCGTCTCCGACACCAAGATCGGCGACACCATCACCGATGAGAACCGCCCCGCCAGCGAGCCCCTGCCCGGCTTTGAAGAAATCAAGCCCATGGTCTTTGCCGGTCTCTACACCGTGGATTCGCACCAGCACACCCAGCTTCGCGAGGCCCTCGAAAAACTTCGCCTCAACGATTCATCGTTCATGTTCGAGCCGGAAAGCTCGGTGGCCCTGGGCTTCGGCTTCCGCTGCGGTTTTCTGGGCCTGCTGCACATGGAAATCATCCAGGAGCGTCTCGAGCGGGAATTCAACCTGGAGCTGATCATCACCGCCCCGGGCGTCCGCTACCGCATCACCCGCACCGACGGCGTGGTGCTCGAAGTGGATAACCCCAGCCGCTGGGTGGCCACCACCGAGATCGCCAAAATCGAGGAGCCAGTGATCATGGCCACCATCATCACCACCGAGGAGTATGTGGGCGGCATCCTGAAGCTGGTGGAAGACAAGCGCGGCAAGCAGAAGAATTTCGAGTACATGACGCCCACCCGGGTGATGCTCACCTACGAGCTGCCGCTTAATGAGATCGTGATGGATTTCTACGACCGGCTGAAATCGGTCTCCCGCGGCTATGCGTCGCTCGATTACCACCTGTCGGGAATGTGGGAATCGCCCATGGTGAAGCTCGACATCCTGGTTTCCGGCGAGCCCGTCGACGCGCTCTCCATCATCGTGCACCGTGACTTCGCCTATGACCGCGGCCGCGCCCTGGCCGCCAAGATGAAGCAGTTGATCCCGCGCCAGATGTTCGAAGTGGCCATCCAGGCGGCGATTGGAGCGAAGATCATCTCCCGCGAGACCGTGACCGCGATCCGCAAGAACGTGATCGCCAAATGCTATGGCGGTGACATCAGCCGCAAGCGCAAGCTGCTGGAAAAACAGAAGGAAGGCAAAAAGCGAATGAAACGGATCGGCCGCGTGGATATTCCCCAGGAAGCTTTCCTGGCAGTATTGAAGGTGGGCGAGGACTAGGCTGGATCATCGGAACAGTTGAGGCGAGGCAATGTTTATGAGCTCATTTTTTGCCACTCGGGAACCGCTAGTCTGCATTCACCAGGACAGAAGCAGAGCAGTTTATCTAGTGCTGGTTGGGATTTTCCTGTCTCTGCTTGGCCTTGTAGACCTTCACTCGGCAATTCGCGGTAGGCTTCCCGACACTTCGTTATTGCAGTTTAGTCTGGATTCGTTTGCCATCTTGTTCTTTGTCTCAATTATAAAAATCACTAAGTGCCCGCTCGAAAGGACGATGTTCGCACTTATATGGGTTTCTTTCCTTTTGGATTGGCTCAAATTTTTTCCAGAAAGATTTTCAAGTTTCGCAATACCATCATCCCTCATTCAAGAATTTTTGGTTCTTGCGGCAACTGTGACTGTGGCTACCGTTTTTCCCTCACACAGCCAAGGGAAAGAACAGCATCGATCGTGGTAACGAGGTTTTCTTACCCGGCAACCGGTAATTCGACAGCGCACAGGCGAAACATCACGCGGATAATCCTGGACGCTTCGCACCCTCACATATAATTCAGGACCAAATGGCCAACAAACCTTTAACCATCGAATCCATCGATGTCGATAACGATGACGAGCTTGACGCGTTCACCAGCCACGTTCTGGTAGAGGGCAACAAACTCTACCGTTCGCAGCGCGATGAATCACTGCGCCTCGGGATCATCGACGACCAGGGGCGCCTGCTGAAAACCGCACTGCCTGAAGATATGCGCGACGCCGCCGGCGCCGGCTTCGGGGGTTGACTGGTGGAGCGCCCTCGCATGGTGATCGTGGCCGGACCTTCCGGCAGCGGCAAAAGCAGCCGGCTTCCGCTTTCCGCTTTTGGAGTTGATTCGTTCAACCCCGACTACCGGGCGGCGGAATTGAAGCCCGCTTCCCTCCGGAAGATTTCCCGGCAGGTGCGCACGAACGCGGGCGCCGCTTTCGACCGATGGATCATCGATCACATTGCGCTGCGCAAGAGCCTCGCACTCGAAACCACGCTGCGCAGCCCTAGCACCTTCGCGCAAACCCGGGTCGCCCAGGAATATGGCTTTTGGACTGCAATGTACTTTGTCTCCGCGGGGAGCGTGGAAGAAAGCATGCGGCGGATCATCGAGCACTGGTATCGCGGAGGACATGCCCCCCCAGAGCGAATGGTGCGGGAGATTTTTGAACAGAGCACGCAGAATCTCCTCGCCGCCCTTGATTTTTCCCAAAGCGGAATTGAAGTCGTGCGGATCTACGACAACTCCGAGACCGGGGGAGAGGTCAGACTATTGGTGAGCTTCCGCAAGGGCCGTGCCACCGCCGTCGCCACCGAAATTCCGCTGTGGCTGGAAACCGCATTGAGTGGAACAAAGTTTGAGATCGCCCGGCTGCGGTCAGCCAGCGCGGGCTCTTAGGACATCGGGGCGGTTTAATTCAAGTTCCAATCGACTGGGATCTTATGAGTGGCGAGCTGGTTCATTGCGATTTCGCCGCCGGGTTTCTGAGTGCGGAACCTGCGGGAACCCGGAAATCCAAGTCCCCTTACAGCGTATAATTCTTTCAAGTTTCGAGAGAAAAGGTGCACTCATGTCAATTGAACAGAATGGTAATGGCAGCGTTCCCCACGCCAGCGTAGCGCAGGCGGAAGTCCCCCAGCCTCGCGCTGAATGGATTAAACAACGCCGGCAGCGCGCCCAGGAAAACGGCGACGGAAATTTCTCGCAGATGCACTATGCCCGCCTCGGCCAAGTCACCGAAGAGATGGAATACATCGCGGTCAAAGAGAAGATTTCGGCCGAGCTGATCCGCTCCGAGGTAGCTGCGGGCCGCATGATCATTCCCGCCAACATCAATCATCCTGAGCTCGAACCCATGGCCATCGGCGTGGAATCGCTGTGCAAGATCAACGCCAACATCGGCAATTCAGCGGTCACCTCCGAAGTGGAAGAAGAGCTGAAGAAACTGCACACCGCCGTCCATTACGGCGCTGACACGGTGATGGACCTTTCCACTGGCGGCGATATTCATAACATTCGTGAAGCCATCCTGCGCCATTCGCCGGTGCCCATCGGCACCGTTCCCATTTACGAGGCGATTTCGCGGGTGAAGCGCATCGAAGACCTCAACTTCAACGTGATGCTTGAGGTCATCGAGGAGCAGGCCGAGCAGGGAGTGGATTACATGACCATTCACGCCGGCGTGCTGATCGAATATCTGCCCCTGGTGGCCAAGCGAATCACCGGCATCGTCAGCCGCGGCGGCGCGATTCTCGCCCAGTGGATGGCCCACCATCACCGCCAGAATTTTCTCTACGAGCGCTTCGATGAGATCACCAAGGTGCTCGCCAAGTACGACGTCTCCTACTCATTAGGGGACGGCCTTCGGCCCGGCTGCATCGCCGACGCCAGCGACCAGGCCCAGTTTGCCGAGCTCAAGACCCTGGGCGACCTGGCCCGCAGCGCCTGGAAACACGATGTGCAGGTGATGATCGAAGGCCCCGGCCACGTGCCGCTGGACAAGATCAAAGAGCAGGTGGATAAGGAAGTTGAACTGTGCGACGGCGCGCCCTTCTACACCCTGGGCCCGCTGGTCACCGATATCGCTCCCGGCTACGACCACATCACCAGCGCCATCGGCGCGGCGATGATCGGCTGGCACGGCGCCGCCATGCTTTGTTACGTGACCCCCAAGGAACACCTGGGGCTGCCCAACGAAAAAGATGTCAAGGACGGAATCATCGCCTACAAGATCGCTGCCCACGCCGCCGACCTGGCGCGCCACCGACCAGGAGCGCAGGACCGCGACAACGCCATCAGCTACGCCCGCTACACCTTCGACTGGGAAAAGCAGTTTGCCATCTCGCTCGACCCGGAGACGGCGCGCAGCATGCACGACGAAACCCTGCCTGACGACTATTACAAAGAAGCAAAATTCTGCTCGATGTGCGGCCCCAAATTTTGCTCTATGAACTACTCAGCCAAGGTGGACGAGTTCAACAAGAAAGTCCACGGTCTGGACAAGACCGATTACACAGAACTCATGAACAAAATGGCGCCAGCGCCGGGGACGCTGTCGCGTTAAAGAGCACCGAAAGGCAAACC
>JBBSHD010000196.1:0-4784 GCA_038253455.1 Terriglobales bacterium
CAACTGGGAATCGGATGCAAACCACGCCTGGGGCTGCAAGACCACGGCGAAACTACCGGCCAGGAACGCGACCAGAAAGTTCATCAGCGGACCGGCCAGGGCGATGCGAATTTCGACGGTCGCCGACGGGCGGCTGCCGGCGCCAAATTCGATGGCGCTGATGCCGCCGATGGGCAGCAATGTGATCGAAAGCAGGCGGCCTCCGTTATAGCGTGCGACCAGAACGTGGGCGGCTTCGTGCACGATCACCGAAAGCAGGATGAGGCCGACAAGCAGCACCGTGGGCAGCGCGGAGGCGCCGGAAGCGTCGGTGGCGCTGGTCAACAAAAGAAAAAACAGCAGGAAGGCGAACGTGAGATGGATGCGCACGTCGGCGCCAAACATCTTGCCAGCGGGAATGGACCAGCTTCTCATCATGGGGAGCCGTGAAGCCTGGGAGAATGAAGCCTGGGGGTTCTCCTTTTTATTGTATACGTTTCAAATTCTTCCAAGATTCGCCCGATTCGTCATTTTCCTGCGGCGAGCGCGCGCCTGGGACATAAGATTGGTGCGAACCTCAATTGGTTAGATGCGCGTCATAGGCGGAACATATCGCAGCCGCAGGTTAATCGCCCCGCCCGGGTTGGACACGCGGCCGACCTCCGACCGCCTGCGCGAGACCTTGTTCAACGTGCTGGGCGACGCGGTCGCCGGATCGGTGTGGCTCGACCTCTATGCGGGCTCGGGAGCAATTGGAATCGAAGCGCTCAGCCGGGGAGCGCGGCAGGTTTACTTCGTGGAAGCTGCGGAGGCCGCGGTGAAGGTCATCCGCCAAAACCTGCTGACGCTCGAGATCACCACCGGCCAGGAGCTGGCGTGGGGCGAAGCGTTGCGCGGGGTGAAGAGCCTCGAATTCCGAAAGGTAGTGTGCCAGTTTTGTTTCGTCGATCCTCCGTATCGCCTGAACAAGGAGTACGGCGTAACGCTTAAATATTTGTCGGAAGCGAGCGTGCTGAATGCGACCAGCATCGTGATCGCGGAACACACCAGGCATTTTGATCCGGATGAAGTTTTTGGCCGGCTGCGGAGATTCCGCAAGCTGCAGCAGGGAGATTCGGTGCTAAGTTTTTACCGGCTGGCGGACGCGGAAGACAGTGCAGAAGGAACAACTGCTCCACCTAGTGAACGACGATGAGCGGATTCTGCGCGGGCACGACGGCGCCGATCATGGCTGCGGGAACTTCGGCGGCGTGGAGCTCGCGCAGCAAGCCGGCAGCGCCGCTTCCGGCGACCGCGATCAGCAGGCCTCCCGCGGTTTGCGGATCGAACAACAGGGTCTTGATCTCATCGGAGGTGGCGGCGCCGGAGCCCGCGGCGCCGTCGCTGTAGGCCAGAACTCCCTCGGCGAATTCGCGATTGCTGTGCAGGCCCCCGGGGATCCAGCCGCGGCGGACACAGTCGAGGGCGCCGGGCAGCAGCGGAATCCGCGCCGAATCGATGCGCAGGCCCACGTTGCCGGCCAGCGCCATCTCGCGGGCGTGCCCGATGAGTCCAAAGCCGGTCACATCAGTGACCGCGTGCACCGCGGAATCGTCGCGGCATAGAACTTCGGCGGCAGCGCGGTTCAGCGTGGTCATGCTGCGCACCGCGGCCGCCACCCATTCGTGGTGGGCCTGGTTGCGCTTAATCGCCGTGGAAATCACCCCCGTGCCCAGCGGCTTGGTCAGCAGCAGCACGTCCCCCGGCTGGGCGCCGCCGTTGGTGAACACATGATCGGGATGGATGGCGCCGGTGACCGCGTAGCCAAACTTGATTTCAGGGTCGCGAATGCTATGCCCGCCGATCACGGTGCATTTCGCTTCCATCATCTTGGCAAGGCCGCCGGCGAGAATGCGTTCCAGAATATCGAGATCGCCGCCGTCGGGAAAACAAACCAGCGCCAGAGAGCTCATGGGCTTGCCGCCCATGGCGTACACGTCGCTGAGCGCATTGCTGGCCGCGATCTGGCCGAAGGTGAACGGATCATCGACGATGGGAGTAAAAAAATCGACGGTCTGCACCAGCGCCAGGTCCGCCGAAATTTTATACACTCCGGCGTCGTCGGCGTGATCGAAGCCGACCAGCACATTCTCGTCATGTTGCCGGGCTAATTTCCCAAGCACCGCGTCCAGCACCGCCGGACCCAGCTTGGAAGCTCAACCCGCGGCTTTCACCATCTCCGTCAGCCGGGTAGTTTTGGGTTTTTCCATAAAAATTGGTCAACTCGGCAGCGCCGAATGCCGCTGCTCCTAGGCGTTTACGGTCTTGCGAAAATCCTGACCTTCCATTTCCACGATGCGGCACATCTCGTGCAAGCGGGAGCGCATGCGTTCGCCCACGCGATCGCCGAGGGTATCTTCGCGCGCGGCCTGCGCCGCTCTCTTCTTGTCCCCTGAAAGCTGGCTGACGCTGCCGTCGTCAGAGCCCGCGGGCCCGTTGGGAAAATTTGTGGTGATGATGGTGGTGCGCTTGTCGTTATAGCGCGTGTTCAGGATCAGGCTGACCGCATCCCATACCCACTCAGTGGGCTTGGCGGCGCCCAGCTCGTCGAGCAATAAAACTTCGGCGTCGAAAACCGGGCGCAGGACTTCAAGCTCCGTCGTCTGCACCGATGGGTTGTAGGAATTCTGGATCTCCTTCAGCAGCTCACGGTAGTCGTAAAACACACACTGGATTCCCTTGGCCAGGATCAACTGTTTAATGATGCCGATGGAAAGATGGGTCTTGCCGATGCCTGCGGGGCCGATGAACAGCAGTCCGGTTTCGTCCACCGGATACTTCTCGATAAACCGGTCGGCGATAAAACGCGCCCGCGCCAGGCTGTTTTCCACCTCGCCCTTGAACTCGGTCTGGTAGTTGGAGATGGTGCAATGCTCATATCTCCTGGGAATGCGCGCCTGCGCCAGCAATTGGTCGTAGCGCCTGCAATCGCAACGCGCCACCCGCGACGCACGCGACGAGCTGTCACTCACCGGCTTCCAGCCAGTGTCTTCGCAGATGGGACAATTGATCTTGGCGGGCTTCATGTGGGTCTTACTAGATTAGACCAAGATTCGGGTTGAAGGCGCCGATTTTGTAGGCTCGGGCTCGATGCAATCTGGTTGCGGGTTAAATGGGGGGATTGGTCGGCAGAATGACAATTCATACGATTCAGGGCGTTACTCCATCCGCGAGGGTCGCGACCTGCCGCTATGCCATAATGGCGACTGCTCCCTTATTGCGTTCCCGTACATCCAATCAAGCACGATGACCCAGCTTCCCGCGGACAATAAATCGTTCTTCTTCGATCGTTTTGGCATGACCAAAAACGATCTCGAGCAATACCTGGCGGCCGCGCTTTGCGCCGGGGGCGACTTTGCCGACCTTTACTTTGAATACCAGACTTCGACTTCGCTGAGCGTGGATGAATCCCTGGTCAAAACCGCCAGCCAGGGGATTTCGGCGGGCTGCGGGATCCGCGTGATTTCCGGAGAGCGCACCGGTTACGCCTATACCGACGATCTGGCGCGCGACAAAATCCTTCGCGCCGCGCGCACCGCAGCGCTGATCGCCAGCGGTCCTGCCAAGGAAACGGTGGCGGGCTTCAAGGAACCCAAGCTGCGCAGCCTATATCCGGTCGCCTCCAACCTTGATGATGGGGTGGCGGCCAAGCTCGAGCTGATGATGCGGGCCGATCGTGCCGCCCGCGCTTATGATCCGCGCATCCACCAGGTGCGGGTGGGTTACGGGGACGAGCTTCGGCAGATCATGGTGGTGGCCTCTGACGGCACCCTGGCCACCGATTCGCAGCCCATGGCGCGCATGAACGTGTTGTGCCTGGCCAAAGACGGCGAGAACAATTCCCGCGGCACTTCGGGCGGCGGCGGGCGCGTCGGACTTGAGCACTTCATCAACGACGCCACTCCCGAATATTTTGCCGGAGAAGCGGCGCGGCAGGCGATCATCCAACTGGAGGCCCGCGAAGCGCCCGCCGGCGAGATGGAAGTGGTGCTGGGCCCGGGATGGCCTGGGATCCTGCTGCATGAAGCCATCGGCCATGGACTGGAAGCGGATTTCAACCGCAAGAAGACTTCGGCCTTCGCCGGCCTGATCAACAAGCGCGTGGCCAGCGACAAGTGCACGGTGGTGGATAACGGCGCCATGCCATCGCGTCGCGGCAGCCTCAACGTCGATGATGAAGGCTCGCCCACGCAGAACACCGTCCTCATCGAAAACGGAATTTTGAAGGGGTACATCAGCGACAAGCTTTCAGCGCGCCTGATGGGCATTGCCGATACCGGTAACGGGCGCCGCGAGAGCTACGAGCACATTCCCATGCCGCGCATGACCAACACTTATATGCTGGCCGGGCAGGACGCCCCGGAAGACATTATCAAGTCGGTAAAAAATGGGGTTTATGCGGCCAACTTTGGCGGCGGCCAGGTGGATATCACCAACGGCAAGTTCGTCTTTTCCGCTTCAGAGGCCTACCTGATCGAAGACGGTGTGATCACCGCCCCGCTGCGCAACTGCACGTTGATCGGCAACGGGCCCGACGTGCTCACCCATGTTTCCATGGTGGGCAACGACCTGAAGCTCGACGAAGGCGTGGGGACCTGCGGCAAAGACGGCCAGTCGGTCCCAGTGGGAGTGGGAATTCCCACTATCAAAGTGGACCGGCTCACCGTGGGCGGCACCGGCGGCGTGGTGGCTTCGGAGCTGATGAAATAGTCGTTCATTATTAAAAACTAATGTTTCACCCGCGGAACTATTCATTCCGCGTTGCA
>JBBSHD010000197.1:0-4772 GCA_038253455.1 Terriglobales bacterium
ATAACGAAACCGCTGAAATTGCCATCAATGCCGCGCTTACCGGCCATCTCGTCCACAGCACCCTGCACACCAACGGCGCGCCGTAAACCAACACCCTCCAGATGAACATGGGGATTGAGCCATTCCTGGTGGCCACCTCGGTGCATCTGATCGTGGCCCAACGCCTGGTGCGCCGCATCTGCTCGAGCTGCATCGAGCCGGTCAAGCTTCCCCCGCAGGCGCTGGTGGAAGCAGGCTACACTCCGGAAGAATCCAAGCGGATCAAGGTATTCAAAGGCAAGGGATGCAACGTTTGCGGCAACAGCGGATATAAAGGGCGCGCCGGGCTCTACGAAGTGATGGAAATCGACGACGAAATCAGGGAACTGATCCTGGTGGGAGCGTCGGCGCTGGAGCTGAAGAAAAAAGCCATCGAACGCGGGATGATCACGTTGCGGCGCAGCGGATTGATCAAGGCCATGGACGGGGTCACCACTCTCGAAGAGATTGCCCGTGAGACCGTGCACTAGGAACTAACAGATTACCAACAGGGAAGGCATTATTTATGAATGTCACGCTAAGCGATCTGCTCAAAAAGATGCTGGAGATGGGCGGCAGTGATCTGCACATCACGACCAACTCACCTCCGCAAATCCGGGTGCACGGCAAGCTGAACCAGATGGATATGCCGCACCTCACGCCGGCTGAAACCAAGCAACTGGCATACAGCGTGCTGACGGACGCGCAGAAACACCGCTTCGAGGAAAATCTGGAGCTCGATTTTTCATTCGGAATGAAGGGCCTGGCGCGCTTCCGCGGCAATATCTTCAACCAGCGGGGAGCGACGGCCGCGGTCTTCCGCGTCATTCCTTTCGAGATACGCTCGTTTTCACAGCTCAGCCTGCCTGCCATCGTTTCCAAGTTATGCGACAAGCCGCGCGGCTTGATTCTGGTGACCGGGCCCACGGGCTCGGGGAAATCCACCACCCTGGCGGCCATGATCGACAAGATCAATACGGAACGCCACGAGCACATCATCACCATCGAAGATCCCATCGAGTTCGTTCACCAGAACAAGAACTGCCTGGTCAACCAGCGCGAAGTCCATTCCGACACCAAGTCATTTACCGACGCGCTGCGCGCCTCGCTCCGTGAAGATCCCGACGTCGTGCTCATCGGAGAAATGCGCGACCTGGAAACCATCGAAGCGGCGTTGCGCATCGCGGAAACCGGCCACTTGACGTTCGGCACCCTGCATACCAATTCCGCGGTTTCCACCATCAACCGCGTAATCGATGTTTTTCCGTCACACCAGCAGTCGCAGATTCGCGCGCAGTTATCCCTGGTGCTGGAGGGGATTCTTTGCCAGTCCCTGCTGGCGAAGGTGGGCGGGCAGGGACGGGCAATGGCCATGGAAGTACTGGTTCCCAACCCGGCCATCCGCAACCTGATTCGCGAAGACAAGGTGCATCAGATCTATTCATCCATGCAATCAGGACAGGACAAGTTCGGAATGCAGACCTTCAACCAGTCGCTGGCGTCGTTGTACTTCCAGAAACAGATCACGCTGGAGGCGGCGACCACCCGCTCGTCGATGCCCGATGAACTGGTGGAGATGATTAATCGCGGGGACCGAACCAAGGCGCCGGTTGCGCCCCCGGTAAGAAGGTAAAAAGTTTTGCAGGAAATGGAGAACATCAATGGCGGTATTTGAATACTCCGGAAAGACGGCTACCGGCGAAATGGTGAAGGGCGAAAGAGTTGCCCTCAACAAAGACGCCTTGCGCGCCGCATTGCGCCGGGAGCGCATTCAGGCGGGGCCCATCAAGGAAAAAGGGAAGGAATTCACGCTTCCCAAATTCGGAGGGGGCAAGGTCAAGACCAAGGAAGTGGCGATCTTCTTCCGCCAGTTCTCGGTAATGATCGACGCCGGTCTTCCGCTGGTGCAGTGCCTGGAGATACTGGCGTCGAACCAGGAAAACTCCACGTTCCAGCAATGCCTGACCGGCGTACGCACCACGGTGGAAGGCGGCGCCACGCTGGCGGTGGCCATGGGAGGCTATCCCAAGATTTTTGACGAGCTCACCATCAACATGGTGGAGGCGGGCGAGACCGGCGGTATTCTCGACATCATTCTGCAGCGGCTGGCGACCTACGTGGAAAAAGCGGTGAAGCTTCGCGCTGCGGTGAAATCGGCGCTGGTGTACCCGGTTTCGGTGATCAGCATAGCCATACTGGTAGTCGGCGCACTGCTGAAGTTCGTAGTGCCTATTTTCGCCAACCTCTTCGTGGGCCTGGGCGTCGAGCTGCCACTGCCCACGCGCATCGTCATCGGGCTCAGCCACTTTATCGGCAGTTACTGGTGGGTGTTCTTCGTGGCGCTGGGCGCGTTGTGGTGGGGCGTGAAGATGATCCGCAAGGACCCCAAGGGCGAATACTTTTTTGATTCGTTGCTGCTGAAGCTGCCGGTGCTGGGCATGCTTTTGCGCAAGATCGCAGTGGCGCGTTTTACCCGTACCCTGGGAACCTTGATCACTTCCGGCGTGCCCATTCTTGACGGCATGTCGATCACCGCGCGCACTTCGGGCAACGCGGTGCTGGAAGTCGCGCTTATGAAGGTTCGTAAGGCGATTGAAGAAGGCCGCACCATCGTGGATCCACTGAAAGAAAGCGGAGTATTTCCCAACATGGTCACGCAGATGATCGGTGTGGGAGAAGCCACCGGCGCGATGGATAACATGCTGCAAAAGATCGCAGACTTCTACGAAGACGAGGTCGATACCGCCACCAAGAACATGCTGACCCTCCTGGAGCCGTTGATGATCGGGTTCCTGGGCATCGCGGTGGGTGGCATCGTAATTTCGTTGTACATGCCGCTGTTTGCCATGATCGGAAAACTGGCAGGCTAACGCGCCCGTCACGGGCTGCCCGGCCCGCCGGGCCGGACTTCAGGCCAGACGGCAGCAAAGAACAAACCGGCCAGCCTGGCGCGGCGGGCAGGCTGGCGGCGGGGTGTCCCTCCATTTTGCCGGTGATTGGCGCGGGCGCAGAATCCCTGCGCGGGCACTCATAAATCATGCAAAGCGATCTCAACGCGCGCACATCCTTATCCTGGCTGGTCAAGGTAAGAATTATTACCATCACCTTCCTGCTGGGGATCGGGATGGTGATCATTCGCCTCACCAAGACCAACGTTTCAGAAAAATATTTTCTGACGATTATTGTTCTCTGGTACACGATTGCGGTTTTGTTCGTGGCCTTGAGCTCGTTGAGCAGCGAATTCAAATTGCAGGCGCGCCTGCAGATTTTTACCGATCTCGTGTTCTGTACCGCGGTCATCTACATTACCGGCGGCATCGACACTTACTTCAACTTCCTTTATCCCCTGCTGATCATCGTCGCCAGCATCTTGCTGCCCCGCTGGTGGGCATACCTGACGGCGGCCTTGTCGTTTATTTGTTTTGGCGGGATCCTGGAGCTGTCTTATTTCGAGATCATCCGCTCGTTTTCCATCAGCCGTCCGGATTTGAAGTCGTTGCAGGCGGTCATCCTGGTGAACCTGGCGGCTTACCTGGCGATCGCGCACCTGGCCAGCGATCTCAGCAAGAAGCTGCGGCAGATCGACGTCAGGCTGCTCGATAAGAGCGGCCAACTGGAAAACCTGCAAAGCCTGCACGAGAACATCATTAATTCCATGCGCGGCGGTTTGATCACTACCGCGATGGACGGCCGCATTGAGTTGTTGAACGCTTCCGCCGAAAAACTGCTGGAACGCACGGCGGCTGAAGTCAAGGGCCTGCCGGTGGGCCAGTTGTTTTCTGACCGGCTTCCCGACGTGCACTCGCAAAATAAACAGGGTGAAGTTCGCTGCGTAACACCTTCCGGCGAACAGAAGACCTTTGCCTTAATGGTGAGCGCCCTGGCGGTTCCCGGCCGCGGAACTTTGGGCCACGTTTACACTTTCGACGATCTCAGTGACATTCGCCGCCTGGAACGCGAAGTCCGGATGCGGGAACGGCTGGCAGCGGTGGGACGCATGGCCAGTGGAATCGCGCATGAGATTCGCAACCCGCTGGCCTCGATCGCGGGCTCGGTAAAGATACTGGCCGGGATTTCGGCGCTGAGCGACGACCAGCACACGCTGGTGAATATCGTGATTCGAGAATCGGAGCGGTTGAACTCGATCATCTCCGACTTCCTCAGCTATTCGCGGGAAAAAACCTACACGTTTGCCTCCACCGACCTGGTGAAGCTCTTAAATGAAACCCTGGCATTGCTGGAAAACCGTCCTGACCCTTCGGGTGCGAAATATGTAATCATCCGCAACATTTCCGCGGAGCACGCGATGACGCGGGCGGATGGAGACAAGATCAAGCAGGTTTTCTGGAACTTATCTGAAAATGCGATTCGGGCGATGCCGGGAGGAGGACAACTCACGGTTTCGCTCACCCTGGAAAAGCGGTGGTGGCAGGTTAGTTTTGCCGATAGCGGACACGGCATCACCGAGCTGCAGGCGGAAAAACTGTTTGAGCCCTTTCAGTCGGGTTTCACCGGAGGGACCGGCCTGGGGCTGGCCATCGTGTACCAGATCGTGCAGGCCCATTCGGGAAAGATCAGCGCCCGTTCGCTGCCGGGGAAAGGCGCAGAGTTCATCCTGCAACTGCAACCTGAACTGCAGGCGGTGGAGCAGCCAGTTCTTGCGGCAATGGCGCAGCCCCCGGTTGCGGCGGCGCAGATAAAGGCCATTCATGGCTAGCGTGCTGGTATGCGACGATGAACGCTCAATCTGCGAG
>JBBSHD010000198.1:0-4759 GCA_038253455.1 Terriglobales bacterium
CCACGCGCCGCGGGGGGGGCGGTAATACAAATTTGAATAGTGTGCCTTCGTCCTCTGAAAAAGCTCCTGGTAGGGGACTGAGATGGGTTGCAAGCCGAATAAACTATTGTATTCAATCACCACGATGCGCGGCCGTATGCAAGTAATCGCCTCCCATATCCAGTAATCATTGCCGTCGATATCAATCGAGAGAAGCCCTACATCCTCTCCGAAACCAGCGTCACCCAGCAGCCGGTTGATATTGTCGCGCGTGATCCAGGCGCGGTTGGCCTGCAAATCGTATTGCCAGTAGATGCGGTCCTGCCTGATGTAATCAATGTCGGCCTGGCTGCCATCGAGCAGCAATCCCTGCCAGTGATCGTTGAGCAGCAGGAACCGGGTGTTGCTCTCTTCATAATCTTCCACCCCGAATTCAATGAAGGTCTTGCTGGGGATGGGCAGCTTATTGATCAGATATTGAATGATTCCGTCTTCGTCCCACTGAGAAAAAACCTTAAATCCCACTTTGCGGAAGTCGGTGTTGGGCGGGAAGCCGGCGACCTGCCACGCCAGTTGCTTGCCCGCGAGCATAAGGGTGGCCTCACTGCGGCGGTCAAGCTTTCGCCGGATCCTCGAATATGCTCGTTTCAGGTTTTTGGCCAGCAACGATAGACCTCCTTGATTCTCACCCTGAGACTATCGGCGTGGAATGAAAGCATGCGGAAAATTGAAAGGAAGCCCGGGTAAGCGGTGGGGAATGCAAGATTTCCAACCGCGAATTCATCTTACTTTGTCGTAGAAATATCGTGCAATCTTTCTGGCCGGGGAGGCGCGAAAACGGGGCTGTAATTGCGCGATCAAGCCCGGCTCAATTTCGCTCGCCGGCGGAAAAACAAATTCAGACTTGTGCCCTGAAGTGAGCGCAGATTGTTGCAGAGCGTCCTGGCGCTTGTGCACCCCGGAGCTATCGAGGCCGATATTGAACACTCTCGCATCAACCGAAAGCGCGCTGAGCGCATTGTGCCTGAAATGGGTATAAGCCCATACCACGTCCCAGGATTCTATTTTCCCGCGCATCCGCAATTCAAGCATGCGGGGCAGGTCTTCGCCCCCGCGGCTGAACTGCGACCGTTGCTCCGCGCTGCCGCGAAAGTTCTCATAGTCTGAAACCCGCCAATCCACCTTGTCCCAGCGGTCCTTCCAGGTCCCCCATCCCCAGGAACTTTCCCGATAGAACAAGAACGCGTCGTGGCGCCGCTGGGCTGGAGGTTCGAGGCCAAAATTGAAGCCACTCACCGAGAAAATGCCTGCCTGCGTTTCATAATGCTGGAGGGCATGATTCATAAAGGTCAGGAAGTCCGGGGACGTAAGCAAGTCGTCTTCCAGGTTAATCGCAAGCCCGAACTCTTCGCATAGCTGGCTTACCCCGCCGATGACCGAACGATCCACCCCCCAATTTCGTTCCCGTTCGACGATGGTGACCGATCGAAAGCCGTCAATGGTGCGTATGTATCGTCTTACCTGTTGAACCCGTTCTGAATCCGTTCCGCCTTTAGCGCCGTCTGAAAATACGAACAAGTCACTTTGGGATGCGAGATCGTTCGTTCGCAAGGATTCAACCGTCCTCTGAGCATGATGCGGCCGGTCGTAAACAAAAAGTGCAACCGGAGCCAGCTTTTTCGGAGCGGTTGCGGAAGATGAGGAGAATGGGTGCGCGAGACTCATCCTGGAATTAGCCTTGCCTTGGACTCAAGCTAGCCGGCCAAGTGGCAGAATCAACTGCATGGACGAGGAATAGACGAGGGAATCTCTCACCGCGGTGAAGGCCTGATTGAAACGCTTTGCAATAAATTCAATATCTTCGCCGGTAAAATTCAGGCTGCTGGGAAGGATGATCCCGGTCTGGGCAAGGCGTTCTGCCACCGGACATCCGTCACCTTCCGCATGCACGGCGCGAAACTGCTTGAAGGGCGGCAGTTCATGCATGGGGTGGAAAAATGGGCGGGTATCGATCCCATCTTTTTTGAGCCGGGCCGCGATATCTGGCACGGGAACGCCCGGCGGGATCAGCATGCATATCAGCCAAAATGAGCTCCGCGCGGGAAGTACATCGGGATTGAATTCAAGGCCTTCGATGCCGGAGAGCAGTTGGCGGTACGAATTGAGGAGTTTTCGCTTGCGGCCCAAAAACTCCTCAATGCGCTGAATCTGGGCCAAACCGATGGCCGCCTCGATATTTGTCATGCGATAGTTGTAGCCGACCTCCGGGTGCCAGTACGGCCGGTCAGGACTCATGGCATGATCGCGCAGGAAGCGGGCGCGCTCAATCAATTTTGCGTTGCTGCTGACCAGCATTCCACCTTCGCCGGTGGTAATGATCTTGCTCCCGTAAAATGAAAATATTCCCACATCACTGAGGCTGCCTACTTTCCGATTTCCGTATCGGGCGCCATGGGCTTCGGCAGCGTCCTCGATCACCGCAATTCCTCGGGAGGAAGCGATTTTCGCGATTGCATCCATATCACACGGATGCCCGTACAAGTGGACCGCGATGATGGCGCGGGTCCGGGTGGAAACAGCGCGCTCGATCGCCGCAGGATCCATGCACCAGGTCGATGTCAGGGAATCGACGAACACCGGCGTGGCCCCGGTATAGATCACCGCATTTGCGGTGGCGACAAACGTCAATGAGGGAATGATCACCTCATCGCCCGGACCAATTCCCAGCGACACTAATGCCAAATGAAGTGCGGCCGTCCCATTGCTGGTGGCGGCGCCATGCTTGCATTGGCAATAGGCGGCGTATTCCTCTTCAAACCGGCCGATGTAGGGTCCCAGCGATGAGATCCATCCCGATCGCATCGCGTCAACCACATAGCTCATCTCCAGCTCACCGAGAATGGGCTCTGCGATGTTATAAATTTTCCGGCCACTCTTAGGCTTGTCCTTTGAGTTTGACGGCGATGTCAACGAGGTCCTCCCTAATTGCGGTTTTTGGTACGGGCCCAAATGATCGCCAATCCCGCTCTGTGCGGCCGGGCAACTTGTAACGGAACTATACAACTGTAAACTTATGAAGAAATAGGGGCAAGCGTGTGAGGTACGAAAAGACGAAGATTGCAGATTGATTTCTTTACAATTGCAGTTCCGGAATGGGAACGGGTTTGCAAGGTGGAGATGACGTTGGAGGCGGGCGCGTATCAAGAACTGGCAATTACCTTGCGAACCGGCTAACCTCCTCCCAGGAGCAGAAGAAGGCCAGCCTATGAGAATCGCTCACCTGATTCAACCGAACAGTTACGTCCGTAATCTGTCGTGTGCGGCCAGGATTCCATAACCTCTAACTATGCATGCCCGAGTTCTACTTTCGACCAGGGATTCCGCTCTGCAGCACGTAATGGAGAAAGCGGTGTCAGAGAGTGGCGCGGAGCTGGAAGTGTCATCGCAATCCACTGAAACCCAACTGGCCTTGCGCAGGAAGCGGTTTGACCTGCTGGTGCTCGATTGCGACGGGGATGAGGAAGTGGATGTTCTGATGGCGACCCGGCAGGGATGCCTGAACCCTCATTGCCTGGTGCTGGCCATCACCAGCAGCTTGAGCGACGCACAAGCCACCTATGACCGCGGCGCAAACTTTGTTCTGGACAAGCCGGTGTCGATGGAAAATGCGGCGCGCACGATGCAGGGCGCGCTGGAATGTATTTTGCGGGAAAGACGCAAATATTTTCGCCATCCGGTTGCGGATTTCGCCCAGTTAAGCTTCAGCAACCTGCTTGATCTGCGGGTGCAACTGCGCGACCTGAGCGAGAGCGGGGCCGCGATCCAGAGCAGTATTCCGCTTTATCCCGGCTGGGGGGTGGAGATGAAACTCGAACTTAAAGAATTGCCGGAACCGATTGCGCTCTCAGGATTTGTCGCCTGGGCGCATCGCAACGGCAAGGCGGGAATCAAATTCATGGTGCTTTCGGAAAAAGCCAGGCAACAGCTCACCCAGTGGCTTGCCGGCCGCGAGGTGGATGTTGATCTGTCGAACGATTTCGACCGGGTCTTTCCCCCGTTGACCCCGCCCATAAAAACATCACCCAGGGGTTAGGATCGGTGTCATCGATTGAGGCCAGAGGCACGGCGAGCCGTGCCTCTGTTCTATTTAGGAGTGTTTTTGGGAGCGGTCGCAGGCGGCGTGGCCGGCGCTGTAGCGGGCGCGGCCGCGGCCGCGGGTTTCGGGGTTTGCTGCGGAGGCGCCGGAGTCAACTGCTGATCCATCTGGGGCTGGTTTTGCAGCGGTGCTTGCTGTCCTGCCGGGGTCACGGGAACAGGAATGGGCGCCGGCTGGCTCTGGGTTTTCAGCGGCTGGCCGGTAATCACCGAGTGGGTGGTGTGACGCGATGAGAGCCACACCAGCGAGATCGAAGTCACCATGAAAAGAATGGCAGAGGTAGTGGTGGCCTTGGAGAGCACCGTGGCCGCGCCCCGAGGACCAAATGCAGTCTGGCTCCCCATTCCACCGAATGTGCCGGCAATGTCGGCGCTCTTTCCGCTCTGCAGCAGCACCACAATGATGAGGAAGATACAAACGATTACGTGCACCAGCGTGATCAAAATAACAGCCATTTAATCTTTACCCAATCGCGCGGATTTAGAGCCGGGAGCAAATCCCGCTCTTGCGCTTCTTTCCCAAAATATCGCCTGGGGACAATTAAAGAGCTTGCCCCGGTGGCCGGTCTTGCTGAAATGAGACCTTATATCTTGCTGAAATGGTGCGGAAGAGGGGACTTGAACC
>JBBSHD010000199.1:0-4759 GCA_038253455.1 Terriglobales bacterium
GAAAGTTGCATGAGAGATCTCAATAAGCGATCCCGCGTTTTCTTTTGGCGTTGAATTGCACGTCACCCGTGAAACTCTTCCATCATCTTCACAAAATCCTTAAACAGATAATGCGAATCATGCGGCCCCGGCGAAGCCTCGGGATGATATTGCACCGCGAACAACGGCAGGCTCCGGTGCCGCAAACCCTCCAGGGTATTGTCGTTCAAATCCATGTGGGTAAATTCCACCTCGCTCTGCGCCAGCGAATCCGGGTCCACGGCGAAGTTGTGGTTATGCGAAGTGATCTCGATCTTGCCCGACTGCAACTGCTTCACCGGATGGTTCCCGCCGTGGTGCCCGAACTTCAGCTTGAACGTCTTCCCGCCCAGCGCGATCCCAATCAACTGGTGGCCCAGGCAGATGCCGAAGATGGGAGTGCGTCCCATCAGGCGCCGGATATTTTCATGCGCATAGGTGCAGGGTTCCGGGTCGCCGGGGCCGTTGGAAAGAAATACTCCGTCGGGCTTCAGCGCCAGCACATCCTCGGCTGTCGTTTCCGCGGGGACCACGGTGATGCTGCATCCTTCCGCCACCAGCTTGCGCAGAATATTGTGCTTGATGCCAAAATCGTAAGCCACCACATGAAACCGCCCGGGTTCGTCCTTCACCCCCACTACCTCGGTGGGCTCGTGCGACCGCTCTCCGGTTTCCCACACGTAGCGCTGTTTGGTGCTGACTACTCGCGCCAGGTCGGTGCCATCGATGCGCGGCAGGGCGCGCGCTTTCGCCACCAGTTTATCGGGATCGTGTTCCAGCGACGACAAGACGCCGCGCATCACGCCTTGTTGCCGCAGGTGACGCACCAGGGCGCGGGTATCGATATCGGCGATGACCGGAATCTTGTAGCGCTCCAGGTATTCATCGACCACCTGTTGCGAGCGCCAGTTGGAGCTGATGGGGGAAAACTCGCGCACCACCAGTCCTTCAATGTAGGGCCGGGTGGATTCGCAGTCTTCGAGATTAGTGCCGTAGTTGCCGATATGCGGGGTGGTGAGAACGACGATTTGTCCCGCGTAGGAAGGGTCGGTGAAAATTTCCTGGTAGCCGGTAATCGATGTATTGAAAACTACTTCGCCATAACTCTCAGCCTTGGCGCCGTAGCCTTTGCCTCTGAAAATGCGCCCATCTTCGAGCGCGAGGATTGCCTCCATTACATCTCCCGGGGGTGGATTTTAAGAATTTTACCACACGGAGAAGCAGTGAACCCGGCGCGGAAACCGCTAGCGAAGGAGGCCCAATTTATCGAAAGGCCAGTAACCAAAGACCGCCTTGCCGTAGATGAAGCGCTGCTGCACCACTCCAAATTCGCGGCTGTCATTCGACATGGAACGGTGATCGCCGAGCACGAAATAGGAATCCGCGGGCACCACCATTTCTGGATATGACCGCTGGTCGGCAAAGTCCTCGGGAACATAATCTTCGCGCAACGCGGTCTTGTTCACGAAGACGCGGCCGGAAACGATCCGCACCCGGTCGCCGGCCACACCGATCACCCGCTTGATATAGCTCTTTGAAGGATCCAGTGGATAGTGGAACACCACGATATCGCCGCGGCGCACCGGCTCCAGCCGGTACACCAGCTTATTAATGAAGATCCGTTCCTGGTCCTCAAGCCCAGGCAACATGCTGGTGCCTTCCACCTTCACCGGCTGGTAAAGAAAAATAATGAAGAACGCCGAGATTCCCAGGGATAGAACAATGTCCCGCAGCCACGCCCCCAGCATCTGGTTGCGCACGGAAACATTTCCGCCGTGGTGATGAACAGAGTGAACCTTTGGCTCGATGGGCGCAGGAAGAACAGAGTCATTAGCACCGGGGATTTGGTCGGTATCAGACATGGTTGAAGTTAAGTCTCAGACATCGTTGAATTGAGGTGAAGCGTTAAACCTTATTGTTAGACGGGCTAAGAAGGATTTCGACTCCAAAAAAAAAGCCGACCATCGTGTTCGTGTTTGACTTTGCCCTGAGCACTTCCGCCACAATCCAAAGAATTTGCATGACTGGGTTCGGATAAGCGAAAACACACCAACCCTTGTCATTCTGACGATCTCCGGCTTTACCGGGGTGAGGAAGAACCTCTACTCTGCGACAAACTCTTGGTGCGATCGTAGCTTTCGAGATGTTTGCCCCATCTTATGAAATTGGCACATGGGGGCGAGCTTCTGATTCTATCTTTGCAGGTACAACAGTAACCTTGCCCCAGCTTGAACGATTAGATTTTCTCCCTCTATAATTAAACCTACAAGAGGTTTCCCATGAAAACCGGATTCAAATTACATTTTCTGTCCATCGGCATAATGGCGATTTCCATCTGCGCCGTCACCAGCCAGGCGCAGTGGGCAAGCCAGGCCATCGACGTTCCCGCGCACCATGAGCAAGCCCCGGCCAAAGGCGAGACCCTGCCGCCCATCCTCTCGGGAATGCAGCTGACCGGGCCCAATTTTCAGCAGCGCATCCAGACCCATGCCTATGAGCTCGCCGCTAAAATTCCGCGCACGCTCTACCAGCAGCCCTGCTACTGCCACTGCGACCGCTCCATGCGGCACAGCAGCCTGCAGAGTTGTTTCTCCTCACTGCACGGCGCGGAGTGCACCACCTGCATGCAGGAACTTTATTACACCTACAAAATGAACAAGCTTAAAAAGACACCTGCCGAGATCCGCGCCGGAATCATCCGCGGCGATTACAAGTCCATCGGCGAAAAAGAAGCGGTCGAAATGAATTAAGCGCACGGGCGCGCCATCCGCGCGCCCGTGGATTTCCCCCCACCTGAAATCGATCCCCCGAAAAGCGGGTTGACGGCACGCTTAATTCTGCGTATAACTGCGACGCTGTAAGAAATCCTAGGGTTTTATATTTTCCTTTGACAGTGGGCGTAATCCACAGGTATAAGGCCCCAACCCCGCAGCGCATTTGATCGCGGCCTAAAAGAATGAAGAAAAATGCAGGAGTACGGGTTAACGTTTCGTCCGGTAACTCCAAGAAAAATAAGCTGGTTAAAAGCGCCGGAAAATCTGCAGGACGCGCCCACCCTCAAGCCCAGCCCCGCAACAGCATCGTCGATGAGCCTCTTTTTGCACAGGCTGTGCAAAACTATGAGGCTGGCCTAAAGGCTCTTCAGCAGCACAAATTCGAGCGTGCCCAGGGCTACCTCGCCAAGGTAGTTTCCGGAGGCCCGCGCGAGCTGGCCGACCGCGCCCTCATGCACCTCAATACCTGCACCCAGCAGCTTTCTCATGGCCCCACTTCGTTCAAGACCCCCGCTGAACATTATGATTACGCGGTTTCATTGTTGAATGATGGGGATTACGACAACGCGCGCATTCATCTCGACAAAATCATGAAGCAAGCGCCCCAGGCCGACTTTGCCTGGTATGGAATGGCGCTGCTCGAGTGTAAGGTCGGCGGAGTCGAAGGTGTGCTCCGTCATCTGGAACAGGCCATCAAACTGAACGCCGCCAACCGCTTTCAGGCGCGCAACGATTCCGATTTTTTCAAGATGCAGGACGATCCCCGCTTCACCGAATTGCTCTATCCCGAGTACACCGCCCCCGCCGAACACAACAGCAACATCAAGGCCGCCAATCCCCAGAAGGCTTCGGAATAATTTTTCCGCCAACCTGCCCCCGCGGCGTGCCGCTCTGCTTCCGGTAAAATCGAGGGATGCGCCGCATAACCTCGGATCCTGAACCCCTGGCCTCGCCGGTCACTCCGGCAGCCGCCGCCAATCACCACGAAGTCGCCGTCGCCATCATGGCCGCCGGAAAAGGCACGCGCCTCAAATCAAAATATCCCAAGGTCATTCATAAAATCGGCGGAAAGGCGCAGTTGGAGCACGTAATCGCGGCCGCCGCCGGCGTCGTGCCCGTGGCCGATATTTACGCCATCATCGGCTTCGAAGCGGAGCGCGTGCGCTCGGTGGTCAGCCACACCGGCGTGAATTTTGTTCTGCAGACCGAACAGCGCGGCACCGGGCACGCAATCGCCAGCGCCCGCCATGCGCTGCAGCCCTACCGGCACCTAATCGTGCTATCGGGTGACGCGCCCTTGATCATGCCCCAGACCATTCACGCGCTGCTGGCGTTTCATCGCGAAAATCACTGCGCCATGACCGTGCTCACCGCGGAGTTGCCCGACCCCACAGGCTACGGCCGCGTCATCCGCAAGCCTGCGGGCAGCGCCAACGTGTCCGCGCTGGTCGAGCAAAAAGCTTTGTCCGAAGCCCAGAGCAAAGTTCGCGAAGTCAATTCCGGCATCTACGCCTTTGCCGTCCCCGCCCTCTTCAATCACATCGACGAGCTCACCACCAACAACGCCCACGGAGAGCTATACCTGACCGATATGGCGGGCATCCTGGTGCATGCCGGTGAATCCGTGATGGCGGTTCGCGCCGGCGATCCCGGCGAGATACTGGGCAGCAACACCATCGCCGAGCTGGTTCATCTCGACGCTTCGATGCGCGCCGCAAAGACCGCTGAACTGATGGCCAACGGCGTGACCATCTTCCAGCCCGCGACGTGTGTGATCGACAACGACGTCACTATCGGCGCCGACACCATCATCGATCCCAGCGTGCAGATAGTGGGCAAGTGCCGCATCGGCGAGGATTGCCGCATCCAGTCGTTTACAGTGATCAACGATTCTGTGATCGGGTCTGGGGTCACCATCAAAGCCGGCTGCATCATCGAAAATTCGGTAGTGGAAGCGGGCGCCATCC
>JBBSHD010000200.1:0-4740 GCA_038253455.1 Terriglobales bacterium
GTAAAGAAAATTGCATCACAAGTCAGGGAGAAGGGCCTTAGGGTTCGCGTGGTGCCGGACCTTTATGACGGCCTTGCCCTGGGAGTTGATATCGAATATATCGGCAGTTTTCCGATGTTGCCGTTACACGCGCCTCACATCCCGGTCGTGGGCCTGGTGCTCAAGCGCATCCTGGATGTGATTGTTTCTGCCATGGCGCTGCTCCTGGCGTCGCCGCTCATGGCGGTGATCGCAATCGTGATTCGCCTGGAATCGCCGGGCTCCGTTCTCTATCGCTCTCCGCGGGTCGGCAGAAAGGGCAGGATTTTCACGTTTTATAAGTTCCGCAGCATGGTCAAGAATGCCGAGGAATTGCAAGGCTCGCTGGGGCATCTCAACGAGCGCAGCGGCGTACTTTTCAAGATTACCAATGACCCGCGAATTACCCGCCTCGGCCGGTTGCTTCGAAAATATAGCCTGGATGAGTTTCCCCAGTTCTGGAATGTGCTCAAGGGAGACATGAGCCTGGTAGGCCCACGCCCGCCCATTCCCGGGGAATTCGAGCAGTACAGCCTCGAACACCTGCGCAGGCTCGATGTGCTCCCCGGCATCACCGGCTTGTGGCAAATCTCGGCGCGTAATAACCCCTCGTTCGAAAGTTATATTTCGCTCGATGTCGAATATGTGAACCAGTGGGACATCTGGCTCGACTTACGAATCCTGTTCCGAACCATCATCGTGGTGATCAGAGGAACCGGGAAGTGATGCATCTTGGATTCGCGCCGCGAAATTCATGCGGGCGGGAAATCAAAATTGCGAACCCTGTCATTCCGGCAGCGCAGATGGATATCCTGAAAGATGGGAACTCGCCTTCGCGCCCCGGGATTCTGCGTCTTCAACCTTGCAGAGGAGTACTCAATACCTAAATGAAATGCCTGGTGCTGGGAGGAGCGGGTTTTATCGGCTCAAACATTGCGCGCGCCCTGCTGCTTCGCGGGCATAGTGTCAGGGTCCTCGACCGCGCCACCGGCGGCAGCGGCCCCCGGATCGAAATCCCGGGATTGGAATTTCTCACCGGCGACTTCCTCAACGAGCGCGAACTGGCGGATGCTCTCACTGGCATGGACGCGGTCATTCACCTGGCATGCCCCACCATTCCCCAGTCGTCGAATGACAATCCCATCTATGACGTGGAGAGCAATGTGGTGGGAACCTTGCGATTGCTGGCTCTGTCACGCGAAAGTGGAGTGCGGAAAACATATTTTCTTCATCCGGCGGCACCGTTTACGGAATCCCCACCATTCAGCCTATTCCCGAGACCCACCCCACGAACCCCATTTGTTCCTATGGCATCACCAAGCTGGCCATCGAAAAGTATCTTCATCTTTTTCACTATCTTTACGGAATAGACTATGTGGTTTTGCGCATCGCCAACCCATATGGCGAGGGCCAGAATCCTTTTGGCTCGCTGGGGTCGGTCAACGTGTTCCTGGGCAAGATCTTACGGAACGATCCGATTGTGATCTGGGGTGACGGCACCGTGGCCCGCGACTATTTCCATATCAACGACCTGGTCGATGCCTACATGAAGGTGCTTGAGAACCCCGCGCCATCGAAGGTCTACAACATCGGCGGCGGAGAAGCCCACCAACTGAATGACATTCTGGATGTGATGCGCAAGGTCACCGGCCGCCAGCCCCGGGTGCAATACACCGCTGCGCGAAACTTTGACGTCCCCGTGAGCTACCTCGATATTTCTCTCGCCCGGAAAGAGCTCGATTGGATACCTTCAATTTCTCTGGAAGACGGCATCGGCCGTACCTGGCAATGGTTACAGCAGACCTATGGCGTGATCGAATGAGGTTGTCATTTCCAACGGTTGTTCATTAAATTTCGAACAACCACGAAGAGAGTCGCCGTGAGCTCGTCTCATTCCAACCCGGATAAGCCTGGCGCCGGATCCTGGCTGATCGCCGCCGGCTATGTGCTTTTCGCCTGGTCAGCCGCCTCCGCCGGCCGTCATTCCCACTCTGCCGCCGTTCCCCAATTTCTACAATTCACCGGCCTCTGGCCTGCAACCCTTGCCTTGTCCGTCGCGTTGATCGAAGTGCTGATCGCCTTCGGCCCGCTCAGGCGGCGCGAACCATGGGCGCTGGCCGCAGCCCTTCTGCCGGTCCCGTTGATGGCAATTCCGCGCATCGCCACCGACCCGCGTTGCCTGGCGTCGATTACGACCGTTCACGGATGCCACACCTTCCTGATCGCTATGGCGGCGGTAACGGTTGGAGCGGTGGTTGCCGGCCTGGACATCAGAAAATATCATCAGCGGCCGGCGTAACTCAAAATCCGAATAGTCGATGGAAGTGGAGCTCAACTTCTCCGCTATCCCGGTAGTACACTGGAGGCCTATGAACAGCTTTCCCGCTCAGCCCAACATCAAACTGACTAATACTCCGGATTACCGGGAAAATTACGCCAATAGCGTGCAGATTCGCCTCAGCGTGTGGGATTTTTTTCTGGTCTTTGGCACCTTGCAGCAGCAGAGCCCTGAGCAGGTCGAGGTGGCAAACTTTCAGGGAATCTACTTCAGCCCGCAACAAGCCAAGGCGTTAATGACCATTCTCGAACAAAACGTGACCAGTTACGAAAAGGCATTCGGCGAAATCAAGCTCGATCCTAAGATGACGCCTACCGGTCCTGTGCACTAGGGCAGTAAAAGTTTCATCCCACTCCGCCAACCCATGAAGTCCCACCAAGCCATTGCCGCGGAGAACTCTCGTGGGAGCGCCGGAACCCCAAGCCTCCCGCCGTGGCCCTGCTTCCGGTGAAACGGCGCTCACCCTCGCCTTTCCGCGACTGGTTGAATCCTTTCCAGATATTTGCCCTGCTGTATACCGGCCTCTTCGCAGCTCATTTTCCGCTGCTGCGCCTCCCTTATTTCTGGGATGAAGCCGGCTACTACGTTCCCGCCGCGCGCGACTTGATGCTCACCGGCGATCCCATCCCATTCTCCACTTTGAGCAACGCTCATCCGCCACTGCCCATGGCATATCTGGCGTTATGGTGGAAGATTGGCGGCTTCCATCCTTCGATCACGCGCATTGCAATGTTGATGGTGGCCGCCTTCGCCTTGCTTGAAGTCTTTAAGCTTGCCCGCCGCGCCGCCAACGCCGACGTTGCCGTGGCCGCCGTGATCTGCACCGCGATCCACCCCGTATTCTTCGCCCAAAGTACCCTCGCCCATGCCGATCTGCCGGCCACGGCGCTTACCTTGCTGGGATTACGAATGTATATCGAAGGCCGCCGCTGGCCCTCCGCCCTGGCATTCGCCTTCGCCTCGATGGCCAAGGAAACCGCCATCGTTGCCCCGCTGGCCCTGGCGGCTTGGGAAGCGCTTTGGCTCATCATCGGTCCGCGCCTGTCGCCCATGAAGCGCGCGGTATTCCTGCAAACATTAAAACCCAATTTTGTTACGGCTACGCTCAACCCCTGGATCGGAGTGCTCGCCCTGGTTTTGGCGATTGTGCCGCTGCTGGTTTGGTTTCCCTACCACTTCTGGCGCACCGGTTACATGATGGGCAATCCTGAGTTCTTCCGCTACAACGTCACCTCCACCATGAACCCGGTGCGCATGCTGCTGGCCGTAGGGGTTCGCCTGTGGCAGAACTTCGGATACATGAACATGTTTGTGCTGACAATTGCGGCGGCCGCCTCCATGATGCTTCCTCCACAGCTCCAGGGCGAGAGCTCTTCGGCTCTTGCCGGCCACACAAAAATTCCGCGGGTCACTCCCGCCGATGTCCCGCGCAACCGCATCGACATCTCGATCCAAGGCGCGTTTTTCATCGTAATGTTTGCCTATATCGTGATGCTTTCTGTGATCGGCGGCGCGGTCCTGGCTCGCTACCTTCTGCCGATTTTTCCACTCACCATCATCATTGCAGTTTCTACCCTGTGGCGCAGGACGCCGGTATGGCCGCTGCCCGGCGGCCCCGGCCCAGTTTGGCGCGTGCAAGGCTGGATGGTGGTCATCGCCTTCGCGGTAGCCGCTTTTCTCGCCGGCCTGGCGATCAATCCGCCTTACCACTTTGCGCCCGAGGATAACCTAGCTTACCGCGATTTTGTCGTCCTGCATCAGCATGCAACCGCGATGGTGCAGCAGCGCTATCCCCATGCCCGGGTATTGACCGCCTGGCCCGCCACCGACGAGCTCAACAAGCCGTACCTCGGTTACGTCGCCTCACCCATTGTGGTGAGCCCCATGGAAAACTTCAGCGCTGAAGAAATTCAAAATGCGGCGGCAAGACGAAGCGCCGGCGTCGATTCCTATAACCTGGCCCTGCTTTTCTCCACCAAGTATGAGCCCGCCCGCGTGGTGTTTCCCATGTCGCTATGGCTGGGAGCAGGCACTCGATATTTCAATTACCACCACGACGTTTCTCCTGTGCAGGCCGCCGCCGTCCTGGGAGGCCGAATCGTGATGCTGGAACAACGAAACGGTGAATGGGTGGCCCTGATTGAGTTTCCCGACGATGCGGAATATCGCGATGCACGCAATGCGCCGTCTCTGCCTCGTTGATCCAGCAGAACACTTTCGCAAGGTGCAATCGTTAGCCGGGAATAAAAAAGGAAAACGCGGTTCCGCTGCGCTCGGCGCGGTGCGAGCTGTGAACGGCAATGCTGCCGCCGTGGCGATTGATAATTCCCTGTGACACCCACAGCCCCAGGCCGCCGCCTTTTTCGCTTTTGGTGGTAAAGAAA
>JBBSHD010000201.1:0-4720 GCA_038253455.1 Terriglobales bacterium
CCCTTCTGGTTGGCGATGGCGATGATACGGCTCATGTGCAGGACTGAGGTTATCGGGAAAGTCAGACGCTTACAAGCTGTAATGTTTCCCGTGGAACTTCGAGGGTGTAGGCCGAATGTTCCACGTAGAACATCCTGTTAACTAATTTGGTTACCCTGCGGAAAACCTCAAAATCACCAAGATCATTTAAACTAGAGCATAACCAAACGATTTTGACCAAAAACGACGATCTAATGGGATGGAATCCCGAGAACCGCGCCTATTGATCTATTATTTTCCAATATAACCTAACAAACTGGTGGTAATTTACCACTTTGTTGTCAATTATTATTCATATTACTACTTGGATACCTCCTCCTAACCGGTGGGTGCCCGAGTGGATTTGGGCGCTCCCGTCTAAAATCCATGGCTGATCGATGAAGAAAAACAATGGGGCAAGATTTGTGGCACTGATAGGGGTTCTTCCTCACCCCGATAAGACTGGGGATCGTCAGAATGACAATCGAGGGGGAATGGTGTTTTCGCGCCCGGGCAATTCCTTTGGCCGACGAGACCTTGTCCGGACCGCGCCGCCGCCGCGGTCCGGGTGAGAGATTCCTTGCTCGGCCCAAAAATTTTTCGTCCGCGCCAGGGACCTTCCGACTATAACGTGTGCAGATACGCCAGCAGGTCCTGCATCTGCTGCTCGTCCAGAATCTCGGCGAACTTAGGCATGTTTCCCCGGCCCAGGTTAATGGAATCGCGCACCCGGTCGTCATTGGCGGGCATTCCGCTGGGAAGGCTTGGTTTCTTGAACATCCCGCGCAGTCCCGGGCCATGCAAGGGCGCGGTTGAATGAGGATAGTGACAGACGGCGCAATGGTTGCGAAAAGTTACGCTTCCGGCCGCAGCCTGCGGGGAAAGCTTGCTCTCATCGGCGACATCTTCTTTGCAGCCCGCCAGGGTCACGACTACGACTGCCAGCAGGATTACGGAAAAAAATCGCAAGTTGAAAGGGCTCCTCAAAAGCTAAGTTATTATTGCATTGTATTTATGCCCACGCGGCCGGCCGCCGCGCGGAACATAGAGCATGCATCCGTCTTTGTCCTATGATTCAAGTGAAAGAAGCGCACCAGCCGCGCGATCGCCGCGATGGCGTACGAGTACTGATCGAGCGGAGCTGGCCGCGCTCGCTGAAAAAATCCGAAGCGGGAATTAGCCTGTGGCTGCGCGCCCTGGCGCCATCGCCGAAGTTGCGCCGCTGGGAAAAAATCCTGGTTCCGCTCGCAGCTTGGCTTCGTCTGCAAGCAGCCGCGTGCGCGCGCAACTTTTTCGCAAGAAATATTTTGGCGAGCTTGCCCAACAACCTGAAGCCGCCGCCGCGTTACAGCAGCTTCATCGTCTGGCGGATGGCGCCCGCCGTTTGACCTTGGTGTACTCCGCGCCGGCTTCGTGCCGCAACCCTTCCGCTACCGGCGGCGCCACCCAATCATCGCCTTCATCGACGGCCAAAAAGTTGTCCCCAGGAAATTCCACGAGATCAATCCCGAACCGAACCAGATCAACCGGCACGACGGCAACTGCGCGCAAGACGGCGGACGAGTCATCTGAATTTGCCAGCCACGCCACCGCGCTCAAGCAGTTGCTCGAAGGTCTGCCCAAGCCGCCGGGAAGTTCGGGACCAGAAAAAGCCGCGGCGCGTGGGCGAAACAAAGCGGCGATGCGCTGAAGCTATTCGCCATTTAAAACTCAATGATCCTGCGGCCCCTCAACCCGTCATTCCCTGCAGCCCGCCGGGATGAATTCATCTCCGCGTGGAGTGCGATCCAAAAAATTCAAAATGAATGCCGGGATGAAGGATGGCTGATCACCCAGCCCGCGCACGCCGCGCTGGCCGGAGAAATTGCCCAACACCTGCACTGGCCCGGCCTGCCGCCGGAAGCTGGCAAAGAAAACGATCACCAGCCTGGCGCAGAAGCCATGCGCAAACCCGGGCAGGCGGCAGACGATGATCGAGTCACAGAAGACGATCCAGGCGGGCTGTGGCTGCGGGCAATCTCGTTGCACGATTCCGGATGGGGTCCGGTCGATGCCGCCGTAATCCGCAAGCTGCAAGGGTCCGACCTGCGCAGCCGCGGGCCCCAGGCTCTGCGTGGCGCGGGTTCTCCCCCAGCCCGCGCTGCTAAGCCGGCATTCATCCGGCCGGTGTCATTTATCAACTTTCCTCCGGCCGAAGCTCTCAGCGCATGGATAGCTTCGATTGAAATCTGCGAGGCCTACGCACCGATCGCCGGATACATGGTCAGCCGCCATTTTTGCCGGCTCAGTGAAGATCGCATTACCGGCGGGCAGCCGCCGGAATCTGCCCAGGCCGCCGGCTCATCGGTTCCGCTAGCGCGCGAGCATGAGTTGTTTAAAGCTTTTGTGGCCGGTGAGCGGGCCCGCCAGCAGCGGCTTCTGCCGGCCACCGGCAAGGCCCCGGCGGAACTGGAAGCGCGGGTTGACCAGCTTCAGTTCTGCGATGTGCTTAGTTTGTATATCTGCAGCGGCGCCGCGGAAAATGTGGTCTTGCAACTGGGCTCAGAACCTATCCGCCTGGTGCGCCATGCCACCGGCTGCACCCTGCAGCCTTCGCCCTTCAGGCAGGAAGTGGTGGTTACAGTTTCAGCGCTGCGGTATCCGCGGCCCGAGGCCCAATCCGGAGAACCCAATTCGGCGGCCTTTGAATTTTCCGTAGCCTGAGACGCCTGCGCGGCGCGGCGTCAGGACGCCTTGCTGCTCCCGTGGGATTCGCTGCCCGTCTGGGCAGCCGGGCGTTGCGTGGTGGTCACGCTCTTGCGCAGCTCGCGGATCTTTTCGCGGGTCTTGATTCGTGCCTTGCGATCTTTTCCGTAACGGGCTTTATCTCCATTATTGCGCGACATACATCCTCCTGAATTCCTGCTGTGGTCATTCTACGTTACGCCGTGGCGGCAGGCGCAGAATCGCGCCCTGGCCCATGCGAAACCCGAGGCGCTCCCCGGCCATCACGCGGTGCGAAATTTTGAATTTGTAAAAGCACTCGCCATTGCAGCCGCTAAGTGTACAATCCATAGGCTTTGCAGTGCAGCCCGGAACGCGATCGGAACCAGGGCCGACGGAGGAAGAAAAATGGCACGAACCAACAATGGCGCGGGATCAAAATCCACCGCAGCCAACAAAGGCAACACATCGAAAGGGAGCGCCGCTCCCAAGTCGTCCGCCGGAGTCATCACGCTGGCGGTGGA
Source organism: Terriglobales bacterium (assembly GCA_038253455.1). Lineage (GTDB taxonomy): Bacteria > Acidobacteriota > Terriglobia > Terriglobales > Acidobacteriaceae > JBBQWT01. Next base: position 3,246 of record JBBSHD010000201.1, read on the forward strand.
CATCGGCGGGACCGGCATCAAGGCCATCCTGCTTGACGAAGAAGACAAGCCTATCGGGGAGCGCGTGCGAACCCCGACTCCCCAGCCGGCGACGCCCAAGGCGGTGCTGGAAGTGGTCGCCGACCTGGCCAGGCAGGCGGGCTCGTTCGACCGCGTTTCCGTGGGATTCCCCGGCGTGGTGCGCGACGGTGTTACCAAGACCGCGCACAACCTCGATGCGCAATGGGTGGGCTTCCACTTGATGGCGGCCCTGGAGGCCAAGCTGGGCAAGCCGGTGCGAGTATGCAATGACGCCGGCGTGCAGGGCTACGGAGTCGTCACCGGCAAGGGCCTGGAACTGGCCATCACCCTGGGAACCGGGCTGGGCTCGGCCCTGTTCATCGATGGACGGCTGGTGCCGAACCTCGAACTCGCCCACCATCCCTTCAGAAATAACAAGACCTATGAAGAATTTCTGGGCAAGAAAGCGCTGGAAAAGTTGGGTAAGAAAAAGTGGAACAAGAAACTGCAGCAGGCAATTACCCAACTGGAGGCATTGTTCAACTACGATCACCTCTATATCGGAGGCGGAAACGTATCCAAGGTAACTGTCGAACTGCCGCAAAACGTGACCAAGACCTCGAACATTGCCGGTCTTTACGGCGGCATCGCGCTGTGGCGCCATTAACGGCGCAGCTCTTTTAGAAGGCAAGGGGCTTCGAGATTTCTCGGAGCCTTTTGTTTTTGGGGCGAATCATCGGTCGCGAAAATCCCGTACTAACAAAGAAACTTCTCCTCTTAGTTGTCATTCTGACGATCCCCGGCTTCATCGGGGTGAGGAAGAACCCCTACTCGCCAACAAATATTTCCCTTGCGATGGGGTTTCATACCATGCTGCCTGCCAAGCAGAAAGGTTCAATTCTTCTCGGTTGAAGGTTCAATTCTTCTCGGTTGGGCGAATCTCTGACCGAGAAGAAAATCCCACCCCTCAGTTGTCATTCTGACGCCCCCCGGCTTTATCGGGGGGAGGAAGAACCCCTACTAGGCAAGCGATATTTCCCTCTGGTACTTTCTCTGCCGACAAATTCGGCCTCGAGTTCGGGCCCCGCGGTTTTTAGTTATTTAATTGTAGAAACAACCCAGGGATATGTAATCTTCGCCTGATGGTGCCCTCCAGAAGGTCCTATTTCGTTTACATCGTAGCCAGCATCTCGGGCACACTCTACATCGGGGTCACCAACAATCTTCCCCGCAGGATATTTGAGCATAAGCAGGGAATCGTTGCAGGGTTCACCAAGCGCTACGGCTGCGATCGGCTTGTCTATTACGAGGCGTTCCGATTGGTCGAGAATGCGATTCGCACGAGAGAAGGAAATAAAGGGGTGGAGACGAAGCAAGAAGGTGTTACTAATTGAAACTTCAAATCGTAGTTGGTTGGATCTGGCGGCAGCATGGTACTAGAAAAACCCAGAGGGAAATATTCGTTGCTGAGGAGG
>JBBSHD010000202.1:0-4713 GCA_038253455.1 Terriglobales bacterium
CGTTAAGGGTTTGCCGGGTGCGAAATACGGTGATGATGATGGCCAGGCCGACTGCTGCCTCGGCGGCGGCAACCACCATGACAAAAAACACGAAGATATGACCACTCAATTTATGCAGGTGAGCGGCAAAGGAAACAAAACTCAGATTTACCGCATTCAGCATCAATTCGATGGACATGAAGATGGCGATGATATTTCTTTTCAGCAAAAAGCCGGCCACGCCCATGGCAAAGAGCAAGGCGCTTAGAACCAGGTAATAGGAAAGGGGAACCATCAGTGTTCCCTCCGAGACAGTACGACCGCGCCCATGATGGCAATGAGAATCAAGACGCTGGTGATCTCAAAGGGAAGGGCAAAGTCGGTAAACAATAATTTGCCGATGTCCTGGGTAGATCCGAGAAACGCTCCTGCCGGCAATTGGGCTCCCTGGCCGAAACGGTGAGTTAACGAATAGACCAGGAGGCCGGCGATCAACATGAGGGCGGGATAACCCAGGACCTTGGCGACTTTGCCGCCTCGGGTAACTTCTTCCTCCCCGGCATTCAGGAGCATGATCACAAACACGAAAAGCACCATGATGGCGCCGGCATAGACGATGATTTGAATCACGGCAACAAATTCAGCGCCGAGAAGCAGGTACAGCGCCGCCAGGGCGCCCATGACCACGATCAAGGAGAGGGCGCTGTTAATGGGGTGCTTTTGCAGGAGTAGGTTTAGCGCTCCTGCAAGACAAGCCGCCGCGAAAATGAAAAACATTACAAGGTGAAACATAACGTGTTCAGTGCAAGTCGACGATGGCAATGATGGCGCTGGTGACAACGACATTAGCGACGGCCACCGGCAGGAGAAATTTCCAGCCAAAGGCCATTAACTGATCGTAGCGAAAGCGTGGAAGGGTGCCGCGAATCCAAATATAGAGAACGAGAAACAAGAACACTTTCGACATAAACCAGAACAAAGGTAACAGCGCTCGCACCAGGACCGGCCCGAATGTTGGCCCCGACCAGCCTCCGAGAAAGAGGAGGGTAGCGAGGCAGGCGACGGTAATCATGTTGGTGTACTCGGCCATGAAAAACATGGCGAACTTCATCGCGCTGTACTCGGTGTGATAACCGGCGACCAGTTCAGTTTCCGCTTCAGGCAGATCGAACGGAATACGATTGGTTTCGGCAAAAGCGGCGGTCATATAAACAAAGAAAGCGATAATCTGCCCGCCACCGATGATGTTCCAGTGAAGAATACCGCCCGACTGCATGTTCACGATTTCGCGCAAACTGAGGCTTTGCGAAAGAATCAGAATACCAACCAGTGACAGCCCCAGTGACAATTCATAACTCATCATCTGTGCGGATGCGCGCAAAGATCCGAGCAGAGAATACTTGCTGTTCGAAGACCAGCCAGCCAAAGCGATTCCATACACCCCGATGGAGGTAATGCCAAGGATGATGAGAAGCGAAACATTGATATCGCTGGGCCCATGGGCCCCCATGACCGCCGTGATCTCGAACGGGGTCGTGAAGCGACCCAGGGTGATGCTTTCGCCCACGGGGATCAAAGCGATCGAGGTGAGGGCCAGGGCCACAGAAAGCATCGGCGCCAGAAGATAGAGCGTACGATACGCATTTTCGGGAATCAAATCTTCTTTGAGAATGAATTTGAGACCATCAGCCAGGGGCTGCAGCAAGCCAAATGGTCCCACGCGAGTTGGTCCCCAGCGATTCTGGATGCGTCCCACGAGCTTTCGTTCCAGCCAGACGGTGTAGGCGACGGCCGTCAGCAGGGCTCCGATCGCAATGGCGATCTTGATGATGCTTGCGAGTATGAATATTGGCAGGTTCACTTTGACTGATAGGTGAGAAACAAGTTTTAGTTCGAACGGCTAATCTGCCGCGACATCCTTGCCTGCGATGACCGCGCTGTTTTCTGCAACAGAATTTAGAGCGCGTGAATATTTTCCCAGTGTTCCGGATGTAAACAAAGTGTCATTGGCCGGCCAGATCAAATCGCGGTCGTGTGAGCTGCTGCCGCGGCCTTCCCCGGAGATATTAGTGGAAACATCGCTGCCTGAAACCAGATTTATCCGGGAGACGTCGTACCCCGGCACCAGTCGCTGAATTTCATCGAAAATTGCTTCAGGATCGAGTGGACTAAGCTTGGGTTCCAGATTGTTGGCCGCCAGCCAAACTGCGTGCCGATCGGCTTCGCCGGATTGGGGACCGCGGGATTGGCCCATATCCGCGCGAACGCTCCCGCCAAACGGCACTAAAGCGCTCACATCAAAGCCCATTTTCTCCGCAACGCGAACAATGATTTCGAAATCGCTCTTTACGCCGGCGAAGTCGCCCGCTTTCTTGAGCTGTTGCAGGTCTCCGCAAGTGTTGGTGAATGTCCCGGACTTTTCGTAAGCGTTGGCTGCGGGAAACACGACGTCAGCTTCCGCGGCGGTCTCGGTGAGGAACATTTCCTGTACCACAATAAAAGCCTTGGATACCGAGCGCCCTGCAAAAGGATAGCGGGCGAAGGGATTCGCTCCCACAACGTAGAGCGCTTCCAACTCACCGTTATTTGTGGCTTGCATCATTTGCTCAAGGTTTAATCCCGGTTGGGAATGAGCCGGAGCCTCGGCAGGGCCTTCAGTGACAGGAAGGTACCCGGGAAGCAGGTCAGGGTAGAGACCCATGTCCGCGGCCCCGCGCGAGTTGGCATAGTCGCCCAGGCAGATGTAGCGGGTTCCCGAAAGCGACGAGCCCAATCTGACGAGCGACGCGATGTCTTCCCCGCGTAGCTCGGGACCGAACACTATGATTAAATCTTTTTCCTTGCGCAACTTTTCCGCCAGGGCGCCAAAGCGTTCGGCATTGGCCCCGGGGAAGGGAGCGCTGGATGCGTTGTCCGCAACCGCCGAGATGGTCTTGCCTTCCATGGCCTCGGGGACGCGGAGGAAGTCAACCGATTGCCGGCGAAGTTTGATATCTTGCGCGTTGATTACGTATAGCCGCGCTTGATGGAGGCGAACATTGGTGCGAATGTTCCATGCGACCAGGGGATGCTGATAGGTAGGATCGCTGCCCACCAGCAAAATTGCGGGAGCCGTCAGCAGATCGCGCATGGTGGCCGTGGCGCCGGCTTTTGACTGTAAAGCGTGGGCGAACGCCGGATAATCAGCGGTGCGATGATGGTCGATGTTATTGGTCCCCAGCACCCGCCGTGCAAATTTCTGTAGAAGGTAGCTTTCCTCGTTGGTGGTACGCGTGGATCCGATGACTCCGATTCGCTGCTGTCCCTTTTCCTGATGGATCCTGGTGAGGCGGGAAGCCACGTGGGCTACAGCTTCTTCCCATGTTGCCCGAACTAATGCGCCGTCCCTGCGAATGAGCGGCTCGGTCAGGCGCGCCGAGTTTTCCGCAAAATCAAATGCGTAGCGGCCCTTGATGCATAAGAAATCCCCGTTGATCCCGTTCTTATCGCGGTTATCGCCGCGAACGATATGCAGCCCTTTTTCCGAGCGCCGAACCCCCAGGGTGGTTTTGCAGCCATCTCCACAATGGGTACAGACGGTGGCTACATGCTTCATTTCCCAGGGACGAGTCTTATAACGATATGCCCCCGACGTGAGCGCCCCTACCGGACAAATATCGATGCACATACCGCACTCTTCGCAATCGAGATGGTCTTCCCGGTTGGGAGCGATCAAGGAGTGGACCCCGCGATTTTGTACGCCCAGGGCCCAGACATCCATGCCTTCGCCGCAAACTCTTACGCAGCGGTAGCACAAGATACAGCGTGGCCGGTCGAAGAAAACCACGGGCGACCACTGCTGCTCATTCTTGTGCAGCTTGCCTTCCATAAACCTGGAATCCGCAGCGCCATACTTGAACGTCATGTCCTGCAACTCGCACTCGCCGCCGGCGTCGCATACCGGGCAATCGAGGGGATGGTTGCCCAGTAACAGCTCCAACATCGACTTGCGGGCCTGGCGCACCGTCTCACTGTCAGTTTTAACCACCATGCCCTCGGCGACGGGCACAGTGCAGGCAGTTTGCAATTTCGATGTTTTTTCAATTTCCACCAGGCACATGCGGCAGGCCGCCTGCAGGCTCAAGCCGGGGTAATAGCAGAATGACGGAACCTCGATCCCCGCGCTCTTGCAGGTTTCAATGAGAAGCTTTCCCGCGGGAGCGTGGATGGTCTTGCCGTCGACAGTAAGGGTGATATCAGCCATTTTCAGTGTGCAGAAACTGCGATCTCTTCCATTGAATGTGCAGGTTCGTAAGGACAAGGTTTGCCATCGAGATGATCTTCAAATTCCTTGCGCCATTTTTGCACGATCGAAATGATCGGCATCGCCGCGGCATCGCCCAAGGGGCAAAAGGTTCGTCCCAGCATGTTTTGGGCGAGGTAATCAATATTGTCGATGTCCTTCACCTGGCCGCCGCCGGCGTGGAACCGGATAAAAGTCTTCTTCAGCCAATCGGTGCCTTCACGGCATGGAATACACCATCCACAACTCTCGTGTTGATAAAACTTGATGATGCGGAGGGCAAATTTGACCATGCATGTTCGCTCATGAACGATGACCAGGCCGCCCGAACCCAGGAAGCTTCCCCGGGCAGCCAGGGAGTCGAAATCCATATTCACGTCAACATCGGCGGCCGTGAGCAGCGGCGTAGAGGAACCGCCGGGCACAATCGCCTTCAGATTCTCCCCGTTCAA
>JBBSHD010000203.1:0-4707 GCA_038253455.1 Terriglobales bacterium
ATGGAGGTCGCGGTCCACGGCTGACGCCGTGCCGCTGAAATCTTCGGAGGGAGCGGTGCCCACGCCGGCCCGATTGTCGCTGGTTTCAGCGGCCGCAACATCCGAGTCCTCGGCATCGCCGGCCCGAAACACCTGGAGTTGCTCCACCTCAATCTTCATGCCGGCAAGATTTTGCAGCCGCTCTTCCCATTCCTCGGGAGGGAAGTAAATATCTTCCGGAGTGATCAGTTGTCCGAGGCCGCTGCGCTGGTGCCGTTGGTTGACCTTCTCCCACCAGCGCTGCTGTTCGGCGGAAAGCCGCGAGGGCTCGTCGAGAATAATATTTACCCGGGGAATCAAATCGAACAGGCTATGCCCGCCGCGCTTCCCGCCTGAGCCGTGCGCCAGGGGAGCAAAAAACTCCCAGCCCGGGAAAATCGGCGCGGCATCACCCGGCACCGTGCGCCGCAGACCATCATCGTGCTGCAAGCGAGTATGGATCGCCGAGAGCGTCTCCACGTTGACCGGGGTCTCGGAGAAGGGCAGCAGCACCAGTTCATCCACCGGCGCGTTCAAGGCCGAAGACCGCTGCGATGCGGGATCGAACTTGCGAATGGATTCGACCTCGTCGCCAAAAAGCTCGATGCGCAGCGGACGGTCCGATTCCGGCGGATACACGTCGAGGATGCCGCCGCGCAACGCAATCTGCCCCGGCATCTCCACCATGTCGGCGGAGGCGTAGCCAGTGACCCGCAGGTGCGCCATGAGCTCCTCGACATCCAGCGCTTCCGAGCGGCGCACGATGCGCGCCATGCCGGCATAAAATTCCGCGGGACGCAGCCGCATGGCGGTGGCTTCGAGCGACGCGATGACCAGCAAGACCGCGCCGGTGGCAATCTTCCAAAGCGCGGTCGCGCGTTCTTCCTGAATTTCGGGATGCGGCGAAGCATCTTCGAACGGCAGCACGTCGTGCGCGGGAAATTTAATGATGGCCTGCGGTTTAATGCTGCCGCTGAGATCGGCAAACGCCTGCACCACCGGCAGCAGCTCGTCGGCGTCGCGGTTGCGCGCCACGATGACCAGCAAAGGCCGGCCCGCGGCCCGCTGCAACAGGGGGAAATGCAGCGCCTTGGCGGTGGGGGTGAGGCCGGACACACGTATCCGCCCGGCGGAAGAGGGGAGCCCCCCTTCGCGAACTTGAATCTGGGATGCCGCACGCTGGAAAGCGGCGCTTTTTTCCACGTCCGCCAGGATTTCGCGGACGAACGGCAAAATCATTCGACTACCAGTTTAGCAAGGATGCCGGCTGCCCGGTGTGTGATAGCTTTTTGAGGTGCCCCGCAATCGCAACCAATCACGCGAACTTCAGCAGCGCGCCAGCCGCGTGATTCCCGGCGGCGTCAATTCCCCGGTGCGCGACTTCGGCTCGGTAGGCGGCGAGCCGCCTTTTATCGTGCGCGGCCAGGGCGCGCGCATGTGGGACGCCGACGGCAACGAATACATCGACTACGTCGGCTCGTGGGGACCGCTGATCCTCGGGCACGCCGCGCCGGAGGTCATCGCCGCCATAAAATCCGCAGCCGAAAATGGGGTCACCTTCGGCGCATCCACTCCCGCCGAAGCTGAGCTGGCCGAGGCCATCATCGGCGCCATGCCTTCGATCGAGAAGCTGCGTTTCGTCAGCTCGGGCACCGAGGCCACCATGTCGGCCATCCGGCTGGCGCGCGCCGCCACCGGGCGCAAGTTCATCATCAAGTTCGAAGGCTGCTACCACGGCCACGCCGACGCCCTGCTGGTGAAGGCCGGCTCCGGAGTCGCCACGCTGGGCATTCCCGGCTCGGCCGGTGTCCCCGAAGAGGTGGTGAGCTGTACTTTGGCCCTGCCTTTCAACAATGTCGCCGCGGTGGAGCAGGCGCTGGAAAAATTTCCCGGCCAGATTGCTTGCGTGATCGTGGAACCGGTGGTGGGCAACATGGGTTGCGTTCCTCCGGCGCAAGGTTATTTGCAGTTCCTGCGTGAAGCCACCACTCGCAGCGGAGCGCTGCTGATATTTGACGAGGTCATGAGCGGCTTTCGCGTGGCCTGGGGAGGCGCCCAGGCGCTATACGGCATCACGCCCGACCTGACCACGCTGGGGAAAATTATCGGCGGCGGCTTGCCCGTGGGCGCTTACGGAGGCCCCGCCGGCTTGATGGACCAGGTCGCGCCGCTGGGTCCTGTCTACCAGGCAGGCACGCTTTCAGGAAACCCGCTGGCTATGGCCGCCGGCCTCGCGACCATCAATTACCTGGCATCGCACCCGGAACTTTATACGCGCTTGGAAGGCCTGAGCGGCGTGCTGGTGCAGAAAGTTCTCAACGCGGCCGCCGACGCTGGCGTGGCCCTGAGCGCCAACCGGGTGGGCTCAATGTTCACCTGGTTTTTCACCTACCAGCCGGTCACCGATTTCGCATCGGCATTAAAATCCGACGTAAAACGTTTTGCCACGTTCCATCGCGCCATGCTCGAAGCCGGAATCTATCTGCCGCCATCACAATTCGAAGCCGCATTTCTGAGCTTCGCCCACGACGAAGGAGCAGTGCGGCAGACCGTGGCGGCCGCGGAAGGTGCGTTCAAGGATTTGTAGCTGACAATGAACCGGATTTTTAAAATCGCGACTGAAATGGAGCCGTCTGGTCGGCCATCATCTCGGGAATGGTTAGGAATTTCCTGCCCTCGGCATGGTAGCGGCGAATGATCAGGCCGGTGGCGTCCACCGTTGCGGAGCGGTCTGCTCCCATCGCCACGTGGCCGCCATCATGCAGTAAAATAATTTGCGGCGTGGGCCCCCCACGACGGCTGATCCTGCGCACCGCATGACCCTCGACCCGTTCCGCGGTCGTGGCATGCCAGTCGAAACATGTGACCGACCACATCACCGGGACCATTCGCAACCTTCTCATGCTGGCCAGAGTATCGGGCCGGCGAAAGCCCCACGGCGGGCGAACTAGCCTTGGTTCGGGAAGCGTCTTCCCGATAGCGTCTTCGATGGCGCTTTCGGTGTCGGAAAGCTCGCGATGCAACTGCGCGGTAGTGGCGCGCAACAGGTTGTAATGGTTGAAGGTATGGTTTCCGATGGAGTGTCCGTCGGCAAAGATCGAGCGCACGAGTTGCGGGCGCTGCCGCACATACTTTCCGACCAAGAAAAATGTGGCGCGGACGCCATGCTCTTTCAGAACCCCAAGCAGCCGCTCCGTGTGATTGTCGTTGGGCCCATCATCAAATGTCAGCGCGAGATGATTGGGGTCGCCGTCCCCCAGGAATGTCTTTCCACAAATCTGTGACTGGGGCGCCACGCAGCCATAGACCACCACCGCATCCATAGCGCCCAAGGCCAAGGCCGCGGCGCCGCCGGCGAGAAAGAAATTCATGTGGCAATTGTAGCTAGTTGAGCGAAGGCCTCACGTTTTCTTTTGCTCTTGGTGTTGCTTGCTCAGCAAGAACCTCAAGAAGTTTCATAAGAAGAACCAAACCAGCAAAGATCCTCTATGAACTTGTCATTCTAGAGCGAGCTCTTGCCTCTTGTTTGAGCGAAGAACCTCGCGTTTTCTGTTGCTCTTGGTGTTGTTCCTGCGCAACAACCTAAAGAAGTTGCATAAGAAAAAACTAAGCCAGTAAAGACCCCATCTGGACTTGTCATTCTGACGACCCCCAGCTTCACCGGGGTGAGGAAGAACCCCTATATTTCACAAATCTTTCCCTTGTGATGGTTTATCTGAACCATGCTCCCGATTATTTTTGCCAGGTAAGATTTTCAACTTCAAGTTCTGAAACGCCTTCGATCCATGCGGTATCACCACTTGAATTATCGGGGTCGGCGTTAAAAAAACATCAGGGGAAATATTCGCTGCACAGTAGGGGTTCTTCCTCACCCCGATAAAGCCGGGGATCGTCAGAATGACAACTAATAATTGGGAATTTCTTCTGGGGCGGTGTTCAGGGTCTCGTCAATACCGTGATGGGCAATACTCCTTGCACAGTAGGGTTCTTCCTCACCCCGATAAGGCCCGGGATCGTCAGAATGACAACCGGGTGGAGGGGGCTTCATTACTGCGGAGCAGGTTTGTTACTCATATAGTTCAACTGACCAGCACTTCAGATTTTGCGGGGAGCGAAAGACTACGCCCCGGCGATGGTCATGCCTTCGAGCCGCAAGGTCGGCGAGGCCACCGAGCCGCGGAATTCCAGGTCGTTGCCGATTTCGGAAATGTTTGACAGCATTTCTTTCAGGTTTCCGGCGACGGTGATCTCTTCGACCGCGTGGGTGAGCTCGCCGTTCTCGATCCAGATACCGGAGGCGCCACGGGAAAAATCTCCGGTGACCAGGTTCACCCCGGTCCCCAGGAAGTCGGTGACCAGCAGTCCGCGGGAAACCCCGGCAATGATCTCGGCGGCGGATTTCTGGCCGGGTGCGAAGAACAGGTTGCCGGCGCCGATGCCGGGCTTGCCCGCCAGCCCGCGCGCCGCGTTGCCGGTGGTCTTCATGCCCAGCTTTCTCGCCGTGTAAGTGTTCATCAGGTATGACTTCAGCACCCCGCGCTCGATGACCGTGGTGCGCCGGCAGGGGACGCCCTCATCATCAAACGGACTGCTGCCGAAGCCGCCGGGCATGATGCCATCGTCCACCACCGTGATGTTTTCCCCGGCAATTTTTTCGCCCAGCTTGCCTGCCAGGAACGACGCGCCCCA
>JBBSHD010000204.1:0-4668 GCA_038253455.1 Terriglobales bacterium
AGTGGTCAGTATTCGGCGGAGATGAACCATCGGGTTAGCTGAGAGTTTGCAGAGGGTAGGGATTCTTCCTCACCCCGATAAAGCCGGGGGTCGTCAGAATGACATCCCGTTGGGGGGACTGCCTGAAGCAGAATGACTTCCCGTCGGGGATCGGGGAGTGCCTGACGCAGAATGACTTCCCGTTCGGGGTTTGCCTGAAACAGAATGAATCCCGTTCGGGGAGTGTCTGACGCAGAATGACATCCGTTAGGGATGATTAGCAGGAGTGAAGTAGAGCGCGCCTCTACCCAACTAGTCAGTAACGTAATCGATTTCCAGCCGCGGCACATACCAGCACGCGAAGATCAGCACCCCTGCCGTGAGGACCAACAAACCGGCCGCGGCCACCGCGGGCGGCACCGGTTCGGTGACTACCGTGAACAACGCCAGCAAGCCGTGAGGCGGTACCTGGATGGGAACCAGCTGCTTGAGGTAATGGGTGACGCTTAGCTTCTGCAGCAATGGCGGCAGCGCGGAGTTTATCGTCTCCCAACCCAGAAGTATCAGTCCGGGCACCGCAATATTTTTGAATATCAGGCTTAGCGCCAGCGCGGTGGCGCCATAGCCCAGGCAGGCCAGCACAGTGATTGCCAGGTAAGAGCCCAGTTGCCCCAGGCCGGGGCCGGAGAAGATATACGAAGTCCCCGCAGACCCGAAAGACGAGTAGATCAGGACGAACGAGATGGCCACGCCCGCGCAGAATACGATGATCGCGGAAAACGCTCCCGCCAGGAACTTGCCCACCACGATTACTTCCCGGCGCAGAGGAGCGAGAAAATAGTAGTGCAAATGGCGCTCCACGATTTCGCCGCGGATGAGCCAGGTGAAAATCCCCATGCAGCCGAAGAAGATCCCCAGGCGCACGTAATAGATCTGGAAAATTTCTGCGAACACCCCGGTGTCATCTTCAATGCTCTCGGTGGGCAGCGGCTCGATGGAAGTGACCACCACCTTGCCGTCTTCGACGATCACGAACATGTCTTCGTCGGCGACGGCATAATGATAGCGCTGGCGCAGCACAAGGTTGGGGGGCAGCCGTGGTTGACGGGCCGGGCCGGGCGGAGGGGCTTGCGCCCGATCAGCGCTGGGCGGCGCGGGGCCGCCCGACGGGCCGAGAAGAGGTTTCATTTCAGCGTTAGGCGCAACACCGGGGTCGGCGGCGGCCAACGGCGCCTTCCTATTTTGCGCAGTGGCCGGGCGAGCTGATTCCTGCGGCGCCGCGGTCTGACCGCCGGCTGCCGGAACGGGCATCGGCCTGGGCACGACTCGCTGAAAATCAATATGCGGAGTTCCCAGGCGGCGAAACACCTCGGCGCTGGTCATGCCGTTGGTGACGTCAAGAAAGTCGCGCCGGGTAATCGGCTTTTCCAAATGCTTGACGAAATTGATATGCGACTGGCGGCGGTGGCTCAGGTCCAGCGAATGGATGGCGATAATTAAAACCGGGACAAACGCCAGAAAATAAATTCCCACCCGGCGTCCGGAAGAAAAATTCTTCTTGATCTCGATGCGAAAAACCGCCCAAGCCTGGCGCCGCCACAGGGCCCACTGGGGCCCGCCGCGGGATGTCCGCGTGCTTGCGGCGGTTGCGGCAGCCGGCATGCCATTGGGTTCGCTGTGAAATTCGGGCGGGCTCATACCGACCCTCCGCCGGAACCGATCAGGTACTGGTAAATGGAGTTGACGTCGTCATCGGCCGGGGCCACGCCTTCGATATCCATTTCGCCGCCGGCGATGATTTGATTCAACAGCGAATAAAACTGGCCTGCGTCGCGGGTGCGCACCAGCACCGCCGCGCCATCGGGGGTAATCGCCGCCTCAACCACCTGGTCGAGCGCGAACACCCGCGACGCCAGCAGAGACGGCTGCGAGCATCGCACCACGATTTGCATGGGGTGCTCGTTGACCTGGCTGCGCACGTCGTGGATTTTGCCTTCGGCTACCACGTATCCGCTGCTCATCAACACCACCTGGTCGGAAATCTGATCGACTTCATGCAGGATGTGGCTGGAAATTATGAGGTGCATCCCCTGCGCTCCCAGGTCTTGAAAAAGCGCCATCACCTCGGAGCGCGCCATGGGGTCAAGCCCGTTGAGCGGCTCGTCGAGCACCAGCACCGAAGGATGATGGGCGATGGATTGCGCCAGCCGGATGCGCTGCCGCATTCCCTTGCTGTATCCCGCCAGCTTGCGGCCGGCGGAATCGGTCAGGCCTACGCGATGCAATGCCTCGTCGGTGAGGCGATGCGCTTCGCTGGCCGGCAGGTCGTGCAGGGTAAGCGCGTCATAAACAAATTGCCGGCCGGTCACTCCCCGGGGAAAAGAATCAAACTGCGTGCAATAACCCACCAGGCGAAACAGTTCTTCGGGACGATTGGTGGGGATGCCAAGCACGCTGATCTCGCCGCACGTAGGATGTATGAGCCCGGTCATCAGGTTCATCAGCGTGGTCTTGCCGGAGCCGTTGGGCCCGACCAGGCTGGTGATGCCCGGGGGCAGCGCCAGGGTGACGCGGTTGACTCCCAGCACCTCGCCGTAAAAACGGGAGACGTTGCTGAACACAATGGCTTTGGCGGCGGTCATCCCCGCACCACTTCGCGCGCGCGCAAGCGCCGGCTCAACATCCATACGCAAATCAGGCACATCGACAGCATCGACGCCCATGCCAGGGGCACGGGAATGTTTTCCCAGGCGGCGGAACGGAAATGGAGGGCGTCGTGGAACAGGTCATTCCAGATGACGGTGATGAGGTAGCCGGGGTTGAAAAGGCGTCCCCAGCGCATGCGGGTGACCACGTTGAAAACTTCGCCCATGCCGGCGGGGACGAAGAAGGTCGCCATGAGCGCCAGCGATCCCAGCGCCTTCCATTTGACCCAGGCGGAAAGGGCCAGCGCCAGCAGCGATAACAGCGCAACCCAGATCAGGGCGCCGGCGAAATAGGCGGGCGCGATCCACCAGTTATCGTGCAGCCAGGTTCCCTTGTCGAGTGTGACCTGCAGGGCGAAGACCAACAATCCGGGTACCCAGGTAAAGCTGGAGAGCAAAGCAAACAGAACCACCATTTTCCCCGCTACATACTGGGCGCGGGAAAGCGGGCGGCTGAGAAAAAGCGGCAGCGCATTGTTGGCCAGATCCGACGACACCAGGGTTGGCCCCACCCAGGCGGTGAGCAGCAACGCGAACCAGCCTTCAATTTGCAGCAGGCGCACGAAGAAAAGGCTGTTGATGGCCAGAAAATTCGTGTTTTGTAAATTCATCAACGCCTGCACCGTCTCACTGTGGGTGAGATACACGATGAACGCCAGGATCAACGACGGGAAAAAACATGTCACCAGCACCGAGCCGAAAAAGCGAATGGCGAAGAGCTCGATAAATGAATAGCGCGCAATGATCAGAAAACGCCACGGCGACGCGGTCAGCGCGCCTGAATAGGAACGGTAATTGCGTTTATAGACCGCCACTTTGCACTCCCTGGTTCATCGCTGGTGGCGGCGGTGCGGTGCCGTTGGATCGGGCAGCCGCGCTGCCGCCCTCCATGGCCTGCAGAAAAATGTCTTCGAGCGAAGTGCGCCGGAAGTTCATTCGCCGGATTTGCACTCCCTGCTGCGCGGCCAGGGAATATAGCCGCGGGACTTCAACCTCGGCGGGCATCACCAGCTTGATGCTGCCGTTGCGCGAGCGGGCACATTCGCAACCGATGGCTTCCATGGCAGCGGTGAAACCGTCCACTGAGCCTGCGGCGCCGTTCAGCGAGCTGACTTCGAGCTCCACGAACTTGCGATTTTCCTGCCGCTCTTTTTCCAGATTGCTGATGGCGGCAATGCTGCCGTTGCGCAGGATCATCACTTCATCGCAGCATTCCTCAACGTCGCGCAGCAGGTGAGAGGAGAGCACGATGTGGATGCCGCCGTCGTCGCGGATCTCGCGAATCAGTTGCACCATCCGCTGGCGGGCCGGCGGATCGAGCCCGTTGGTGGGCTCGTCGAGAAAAAGCAGTCGGGGCCCGTGGGCGATGGCCTGCGCCAGCTTGGCCATCTGCTTCATTCCCAGCGAATAGGTCCCCACCTTGCGGTAGCGCGCCTCGCCCAGGCCGACGTAGAAAAACGCTTCGTGGGCGCGCTCCATGGCCTGGGCGGGCGGCAGGCCGCTGAGTTCCGCCATGTAGCGCACAAAGTGGACGCCGGTCATGTTGGAGATGAACGCGTCGTTTTCCGGCATGTAGCCAATGCCCGCGCGCAGCTCGGCGGATGAAGTGCGAATGTCCTGGCCGAAGATGCGGGCGGTGCCGGCGGCCGGAGGATGGAATCCCAGCAAGGTATTGATCAGGGTGGATTTGCCGGAGCCATTAGGGCCAAGCAGGCCGATGGATTTCCCGCCGAGCGAGCCGCACAATCCGTTGAGGATGGCGCGGCCGCCCAGGCGAACCTGTAAGTTGTCGAGTTCAATGACGGCGGTCATCGCTGCTGTGGTTACGGATTATGCGGGGCGCCGGTTCCATCCTTATGACGTCCGTTAAATAATTGGGAGAGAGCGAGCATCCGCAAATCCAGCCCCAGGAAGTTGTTGTAGCTTACCACCTCAATCTGGTCAGGCGCGCCATAAGCGCATACCACGCTGGGCTTGGAATCAG
>JBBSHD010000205.1:0-4662 GCA_038253455.1 Terriglobales bacterium
CCGCGCGTGGGGTTCATCGTGACCAACCTGGAGACGGACAACCGTGCGGTGGTGCGGTTCTACAACAAGCGGGGAACGGCAGAACAGTGGATCAAGGAAGGCAAGCAGGCGGTGAAGATGACACGGCTGAGTTGCCATCGGTTCCGGTCGAATGAAGTGCGGCTATGGCTGAGCCTGATCGCCTACAACTTGGGAAACCTCTGGCGGCGGCTGGTGCTGCCGAAGAAGATCGAGAACTGGTCGCTGACCAGTTTTGCAGCAGCGGCTGGTGAAGACGGGCGGCAGGCTGATCAAGCACGCCCGGTACTACTGGCTGATGCTGGCAGAGAGCCATCTCACACGGCGGTTGTTCGGGAGCATGATCCGGCGGATTGACGCGCTGGCGGTGGCGACCGGGTAGCAGGCGGGCGGTGACACCAGCGAAATCAGGCGGACCAGGACGTGGAGGTCGGAGACGTGTTTGTGGAAGTCACTGAAAAGAGGCAGTTTCCCGGTTTTCGGTTTTTCCGGTGGGGCGGAATTGGCGCTTGGCAGAGGCAAAAGAAGGCTCCCGGAAAAAAAATGCACTTCGGAGGACCAAGACTTGGGGGTTCGTGATATGCTGAGCCGAATCCAGGAGCAAAAATGGAAATCCTGGTTTAATTCGCTAAATTTCCCGTCGGATTCCGCAGGTCAAGGTAAGCAATTTTTCCTTGGAGGGAAAACATGACCCATTGGAAGCGGCTCTTCGTCTGCCTGGTAGCGGCCGTCCCGGCCATGCTGCTGCCCTTAACCGTAACCTTTGTCAAGGCGCAACAGGCCAAACCCATCCTGCCCAATCTGGCCGGCTTTCCTAACGCCAACGGCATCCTCAGAACCTTCAACCAGACCGGGGATATCGACCTAACCGGCCCGTTCTTCCAAAGTCTGGGCACCAATGGCCGCAGCTGCGGCACCTGCCACCAACCGGGCGACGCCATGACGGTGGCCGCCACGCGCGTGCAACAGCGCTTTGACGCCACGCAGGGAACCGACCCCATCTTCCGCACCAACGATGGTTCCAACTGCGATCACAACATCGACGTCTCCACGCTGGCGGGCCGCTCCGCCGCCTATAGCCTGCTGCGCGGCCGGGGCTTGATGCGCATCGCGCTGGCCTTGCCGGCCACCCGTGATTTTGAAGTGGTGAACATCAACAATCCCTATGGCTGCGGCGAAATGGATGTGCTCTCGATGTACCGTCGTCCGCTGCCGGCCAGCAACCTTCGGTTCCTGAGCACGCTGATGTTCGATGGCCGCGAGTCCTCCGCGCAGACCGGCACCACGCCCATCACGACCGCCAACTATCCGCAATCCCTCTTGGACGATCTGGCCCACCAGGCCTTGGATGCCGTCACCGGCCACGCTCAGGGACTGCCTCCCAGCGCCGCCCAGCTGCAAGCCATCGTGGACTTCGAAATGGGTTTGACCACGGCGCAGGCCGAGGGCCGCGGCGCCGGCATCCTGAGCGCGGACGGCGCGCAGGCTGGGCCCCAGGGCATTCCTGCGCAGCCCTTCTTCATCGGCATCAACGACCCCGTCGGGTTAGACCCCACCAACCCCATTCCCTTCCACTTCAGCACCCGCATCTTTGATCTTTTCGATGCCTGGCAGGGCGCCAACAGCCCCTACCAGCAGGCCGTCTTCCGCGGCCAGGAGATCTTCAACACCAAGACCTTCACCATCACCGACGTGCCCGGTTTAACCGGCAATACGTTCTCCAACGGCGTCACCGCGCCGCCCACCATCGTCTCCACCTGCGGCATCTGTCACAACACGCCCAACCTCGGCGACCATTCCGTGACGGCCGCGCTCAACATCGGCGTGTCCGACCCCCCGGGCGGCAGAAACGCACTCGATACCAGCTACCTCCCGGTCATCACGATCTGCCAGAAACCCACGCTCGCCACCTGCGTCCAAACCACCGATCCAGGCCGCGCCCTGATCTCCGGCAAGTTTGCCGACGTCGCCAAATTCAAGGGTCCCATCCTGCGTGCGCTGGCCGCCCGCGCGCCCTACTTCCACAACGGCAGCGCCCAATCGCTGCAGGATATCGTGACGTTCTACGACAACCGCTTCCACATCGGGTTCACGGCCCAGGAGAAGTCCGACTTGCTGGCCTTCCTGAATTCGCTGTAGGTATCCGGCGCGGCGTTAGCGCACCACGCGCGCCGCGAAGCGCTCCACCGCGCGCAGCGCAATCTGGTTGCCCATGCCGCCCCACACGGCATCGAAGGCATGCTCCGACCACGGCAGTTCCAGTTTACACTTGCAGATCGTGAGGGGCGGCTGGAGGACCGGCCGCGCCGTATCACGGCAGAACTTTTTCCTTTTGATTGCACCACGATGCTTTAAGACCTGCTGCCCAGTACTCAGTCCGTGCGGAACAGTTGTCCCAATCGATATAGGCGAGGTGTAGCTGGCGTATCCGATACCGATGTTCTGAGCCTTCGCGAAAAACCAGTTAAAGGAACTATGGGTGGAAAAGATACCAACGGCCAACTCATGTTCACTCGGGTCTACGTGAAGAAGGGCGGCCGGTGGCAGTCTGTCGCCTTCCAGCAAACGCTTGTCTCAACTCCCTAAAACGGTTCTGGTGCAAACTTCTTGGGTGGGGGGAATTGGCGAGTAATATCAAATTCGCGCGAATGTAGTCGAGCGATCGGGCGGGGAAGGGAGACGTGGGGCCGAAACGCGCCCGACGCGGAGACCTAAGGCCCGGATCGGTCGTGAAGGAATGCTATTTGTAAGCGATCGCCGCGCTGGATGCGCCTGCGAGATGAATCACCTCGAAGCGCCGGAATCCAACTTCTTCGCACCATCCCGCGGAAGGTTCGGTCTATGAGATTTCGCATAGAAGTGATCTGCCTCGACGAGGACGGTGGCGAAGATGTACGCAAGGTATCGAGATGGAGCGGCATGAGTTGGCGATCGAGACGCTCGGTCTGAATCTGGCAGAAGCCAAATCGATTCGCGCGCGCGTGAGTGGGGGAATTGGGGCGCGCGCCGGAAGCGGCCCCGCTGCGAATCAGTTTTTTGCAGACAGCTGCTCCAGGTGTTTCTTAAACGCTGGCAACCGCGGGTCGCGATTCTTAGTGCTGAGTTCCACCGCCTTTAGCACGCTCGCCAATGCTTCAGAGACGTTGCCCTTGGCTTCGAGTGCGTTTGCGAGACTGTCATACACGTTAGCTGACCGCGGATACATCTCAACATTGCGCTGGAAAGCGGCTAGCGCTTGATCAATCCTCTTGTCGCCAAGCAATGCATAGCCGAAGAGGTTCATCTCTCGCTCGCTAGAAACGGGAAATCCGTACCGCTCAGATAGTTCCTGAAAATGTTTCTCAATGCCTTTCACTCCACCGGTTTGGTATCCCGTTGCATCGCGCGGCATCGGCCAATCTTTGAAGATCGCCCGAAGTCCGTTGTAGTGGGAGAGCATTTCGGTGGAACTGTGCTTCTCGTCAAGGTATTTGGCGGATGCGACCCTGAAGTTCGCTGGGTGATTGGTCTCAACGATCTTTTGCAAGCGCTCAAACCCGATCGTCGAATCTCTGCCCTCGTTGCCCAATGTGAAGAAGAGCGCTTTCTTCGTGTCTTTCTGCTTCGCGAAGTACTCCTGTGCTTCCTGCACGACTTGATAGTCTGCCCACCAGAGACTGGGGCTGCAAGCGATGGCGCCTTGAAACAAGCCGGGATGGCTTAGCAATGCGTGCAAGGCGAATAGGCCACCGAGCGAATGGCCGACGATGATGCGGTATTGCCGAGTGGGATACGTTTCGTCGATCTGCGGGCGAAGTTCATCCTGGATAAAGTCGAGGCACTTGTCCGCGCCGCCACTGGTGGGGTATTTGTCCACCGAACCGTCAGTATTTTTCATGTCGCCATTTACCGGCGTCAGGTCACGCACGCGATCCGTGTTGGTAATGCCCACCACAATTAGTGGCGGGATGAAATCGTTGTCCGCCAGAAAGTCGATTGTATTGCCGATTTCATTGAGGTTGGAGCCGGCGTCAGTGATGTACACCACCGGGAAGCGGTCTTTGCTAGCTTGTGCCGCCGCGGGCAGCCGCACCCAGATGGTGCGGTCTTCATTCAATATTTTGGAGTGGACAACGAGCCGTTGGGGCACAGGAGGAGCCATTTCCTGAGGAAAGGCGGCGCAGACAGCGAGCATGCAGAAA
This sequence comes from Terriglobales bacterium, assembly GCA_038253455.1. GTDB lineage: Bacteria > Acidobacteriota > Terriglobia > Terriglobales > Acidobacteriaceae > JBBQWT01. Next base: position 4,200 of record JBBSHD010000205.1, read on the forward strand.
CATAGGTGGCGTAACAGCTGACGGGACATGGGCGAGTGATACTCCTCTTTGATTTTCCCCGATTTGCATCGGTTATCTGGAAACTTTGCCTCGTCCGGGAAATTTGTGGGTGAATCTGGCGACGAGGGCTCCTTAGACTTGAGCGGAACGCTGACAGGCGTGGCTTTGAATGGCCTGGAGTCTCCGCTGGCGCATTGTTCTTTTTGTAGCCAGTTTCCATTGCCCTGGTTTGCGGCTTCCTGGCCTTCAAGGGAAGCTTTTATCTGCCCCGACGTCGTCGTCGATTTTTCTTCTCTTGATAAGGGCCGCTTCCGGCGCGCGCGCCCCAATTCCCCCACGCACGCGCGCGCGAGGCGCCGGAACAACTGCGACCTCCGCGTTCGCTTCGATCAGTTCCATGACCAGATAAGTTCGGGCCGGGTGCCGAAGTCCGCCGCGCGGCGATTGGGATGCTGTCATGTCC
>JBBSHD010000206.1:0-4661 GCA_038253455.1 Terriglobales bacterium
CAAACCCCTCCAAACCAATATTTCCCTGCCATGGGTTTTTCTTACGACGATCTCGCCTGACAGCCAAAATCCCTCCGATCAATTGTCATTCTGACGATCCCCGGCATCATCGGGGGTGAGGAAGAACCCCTACCCTGCAACCAATATCTCCCTGCCATGGTTTTTCTTACGACGACTCGGATGGTTTCAACCGCGATTGTGAACTGGGGTTATTACGGCGTCGCCCACACTGACCTTAGTGCATGGCAAAAGTTATCGGAGAGCATGGTGAAGATGAACCATCAATAGGGAAATATTTTGTGGAACAGTAGGGGTTCTTCCTCACCCCGATAAAGCCGGGGGTCGTCAGAATGACAACTGATGGGAGGGGTTTAGTCTGTCAGGTGAGATCGTCGTAAAGAGAACCATCGCACGGGAATATTTGTGGAACAGCAGGGGTTCTTCCTCGCCCCGGTGAAGCCGGGGGTCGTCGAAATGACAACTAAAGGTTGAGGTTTTCTCTTGGGCCGGGGCAACGCTGACCTGAAGATGTTGCCCACACCCTTGCCCAACGCCTCTTTCCTCCTGTACATTAACTAACCAGTTAGTTAAATGAAAGCCGACTCGCAAAAGCGTTCCGCCATACTTACCGCCGCCCTGCACGAGTTTGCCGCCGAGGGCCTGGCGGGGGCTCGCACCGACGCCATCGCGCGTGCTGCCGGGGTCAACAAGGCGCTCATCCACTATTATTTTGCCGACAAGGAAACTCTCTACGGGGCCACGCTCGATCACGTCTTCTCCGGGCTGCATGCCAGGGTGATGGCGGTCTTGAAATCTGACCTGCCGCCCCGCGAAAAGCTGCTGGCCTATGTGGCCACCCATTTCGATTACGTGGCCACCGTGTCTGCTTATCCCCGACTGGTGCAGGGAGAGATGCTGCGCCCGCAGGGCTCGCCTCATATCCGGAACATCACGAAGAAATACATGCGGCCCATCAGCGCGGCTTTGAAGGCGATGGTGCGCGAGGGCATCGCCGCCGGGGAGTTTCGCCGCATCGATCCTGCGCAGGCCGCGGCTTCCATGGTGGCCGTCATTGTCTTTTATTTCAGCAGCCGGCCGTTACTGCAGCAATTGCTCGATTACGATCCGTTCGATTCCACGCGGGTGGCCGACCGGCGCGCGGCAGTGCTTGATTTCATCGGCGCCGCGATGCTTACCCGACCCCGCCCCGCGACCAAAACCACGCAACCCAGGAAAGGCGCCAGGTGAACCGCCGAAACCCGTTTCTCATCCTCATCGCGGTGATGGCCATTGCGGCCGCCATCTATTACTTCTGGAGCAGCGATCGTTCGGGGGACTTGGTCATCATCGGCATCGTGGATGCGAACCAAGTCATCGTCTCCCCCAGGATTTCCGGCCGCATAGAGAAGCTTACGGTGGATGAAGGCAGCGAAGTCAAGCAGGGAGACCTCATCGCCGTCCTCGATTCCGCCGAGCTGCAGGCGCAACAGAAGGCTGATCAGGCGACTCTGTCCAGCCTGGTTTCCCGGGTCTCAGAATCCGAAGCCAGCCGCGCTGCCACCGCCGGCGAAGTAGGCAGCGCGGTAGTCAACGCGCGCGAGCGGGTGCGGGCCGCCCAGGCGCAGCTCGCCGAAGGCAACGCGGATTTAAGCCGCTTGCGCAGCGACGAACAGCGCATGTCGGCGATGGCCGCGCAGGGCATTGTTGCTCAGCAGGAGCAGGACCGCCTGGTCGCGCAGGTACAGGCGCAGCAGGCCCGGGTGGTGGCCTTTGCCGACCAGATCAAGGTTGCGCAGGCCGATGTCGCCAGCGCCGTAGCCCGCACTCACCAGGCGCAGGCCGCGCAAAGCACGGTCGCCGCTACCCAGGCGCAGGCCGCCAGCTCGCGCGCAAATCTTGAAGGCATGCAGGCCCGGCTCGATTACACTCGCGTCTCCGCACCGGTATCGGGCACGATTTCAGTGCGCGTGGCCCGCCAGGGAGAGGTGGTCAGCGCCGGCTCGCCCATCGTCACCATCGTCGATCTCAACGACACCTGGGTGCGGGCTGCGATTCCCGAAACCTACTCAGACCGCATCGCGCTGGGAGACGAATACGATATTCGACTGCCTTCGGGCCGCACGGTGAAGGGCAAGGTGTTTTTCAAGGCGGTGGAAGCCGATTTCGCCACCCAGCGCGACGTCAGCCGCAGCAAGCGCGACATTCGCACCTTCGTCCTGAAACTGAAAGTGGATAACAGCGAGCGCAAACTGGCGCCGGGGATGACCGCCAACGTCATTATCCCGCGCAGCAGCTACGACAAAAATCGCGCGCCGGCAAGCGGGTCGCCGCGATGATTTCCGCCCCTGAAACAACACCCTCAAGCTCTGCGCCGCCGGTGGGACGCCCTGCCATCGAAGTCGAGCACATCACCAAGAAGTACGAAAAGTTTACCGCCGTCGATGACGTTTCATTCAGCGTCACCGAAGGCGAGATCTTTGGCATGCTGGGCCCCAACGGCGCGGGTAAATCGACGCTCATCCGCATGATGACCACGCTGATCGACATCACCAGCGGCGTCGCGCGCATCGATGGCCACGACGTTCGCAAGGAACCTGACCTGGCCCGCCGCTGCATGGGAGTCATTCCCCAGGCGATGACCAGCGACCTCGACCTCAGCGTCGATGAGAACCTCAGCATCTATGCCAAGCTCTACGGAGTGCCCGCCGCGGAGCGACAGAGTTCCATCGACGAATTATTGGAGCTGGTCGACCTGACCAAATGGCGCAAGGCGCAGACCAAGACCCTGTCCGGAGGAATGCGGCGCAGGCTGGAAATCGCGCGCGGCCTGGTACATCGTCCGAAGATATTTTTTCTGGATGAACCCACCACCGGGCTCGATCCCGTATCCCGAGTGGCGGTGTGGGAGATGCTTACCAACCTGATGCAGCAGCGCAAGCTGACCGTGCTCATCACCACCCATTACATGGACGAAGCCGACCGCCTGTGCAACCGCATCGCCATCGTCGATCACGGCAAGCTGGTCGCGCTCGACACCCCGGCCGCGCTCAAGCTGTCCGTGCCCGGCGAAAACGTGATCGAGGCCCAGTTCCTGCGCGCCCCTGCCGACTGGGAGCAGCAACTGAAGACCATGACCGGCGTAACTTCGGTGCAGCATGAAGGCGCGAGCATGTACCGCGTGCTCACCAGCGATGGCTCGCGCACCACCACTCAACTGGTGGAAGCGGCCATCAAGGCGGGCGTCGAGCTCAAATCGCTCTCCGTGCAAAGCACCACCCTCGACGACGTGTTTCTCCATTACACCGGCAGGGCGCTGCGCGACGCCACCACCGACGCCTTCTCCTATATTCCGGCGGTGAAGTGGTGATGAAGGTCTGCCGCATGATGAACGCCCAAAAACCATGACCAGGATGATGGCCATCATCGAGCGCGATATGCGCAAGTTCTTTCGTTCGCCCGCGCTGATGGTGGCGGCCATGGTCTTTCCGCTGGTGCAGTTGATCGTGCTGGGCAACGCCTTCGGAGGAAAAATCCGCGGCGCCCACCTGGGCATCGTCGATCAGGACCGCGGCAGCCAGGCCCTGCGCGTGCGCGAGGCCCTGCAATCCATCGAGGCCAACGCGCGCACCTTCACCCTGCTGGAATACAAGAATGAGAAGGAAGCGCAGGCCGCGGTGCGCAGCGGAGCGGTGCAGGGCGCCCTGATCATTCCCCCGGAGTTCTCGCAGAAGGTGTACCAGCAAGACCGTCCGCGCATTGCATTGCTGGTCGATAACAGCGATAACTTCATCAGCGCGACCTTCGAAGAAAGCCTTACCCAGCTCACCGATGCGCTGAACCAGCCCGCCATCGAGCCGAGGCTGCTACAAAGAATTTCGCTTGAAACGGTTGAGCTCTACCCCTACATCGCCTACATGAAGTACCTGCTGCCCGGCTCCATCGCACTCGCCATGTTTGTTTCGGTGATGATCGGCGGCGGCATCGTGTACATCGACGATAAGGCGCGGGGCATTCACGAAGGCTACCTGGTCACGCCCATCACCAAACTGGAGTTGGTCTTTGGACTGAATATTGCCGGGGCGCTCAAGGCCATCAGCGCCGGGATTGTCATTACCGTCGTGGGATCAATGCTGGCCGGGGTGCAGGGACTCTTTCAGCCGGAGAGGATCCTGCTGTTGCTGCTCATGATTGCGGTGACATCGATCGCTTTCATTTCCATGATGTTCCTCATCATGGTGCGGGTGGATGACCCGCTGGTGCCGCGCGCCATCTTCGGCATCCTGAACACCCTGATGTTTTTTCCCAGTGGCGCCATCTACCCGGTGCAGGCCTTTCCCACCTGGCTGCGAGTGGTGGCCTGGGTCGATCCCTTTACCTATGCGGTGCACGGTTTCAAGGCGCTGCTCCTGAAAGAAACCGGATGGGTGGCCATATGGCCCGACGTCGCCTATCTCTCCATCTTTGCGGCGATCATGCTGACCGGCGCGACCTTGCTGTTCAAGCGAACCCTATAGTTTTTTATGAACGAATGCGGCTAAAATCTGCGGGGAGGCGTCTAAACCTGCATGGCCCTGATGGATGCTCCCCAATACGACGAAGAAAGCGTCCGCCGTCGCCGCCAGCTGGTCATTATTCTGGTGGCGCTGCTGGTGTTATCCACC
>JBBSHD010000207.1:0-4635 GCA_038253455.1 Terriglobales bacterium
AACCCAAAGCCTCGCCTGATGATGCAGCAGAATGAGAATAAAAACCGGCCCATCAGCAAACAGCACCCCAACGTATTGGCGGTGGTGGATGTGGGCAGCGCCAAGACCATCGCCCTGGTGGGCGAGATCACTGACAGCGGCCTGCGCTATCGCGGTCATGGAATGAGCGAATCGCGGGGCTCCCGCAAAGGCGCCATTGTCGATCTGGAAAAAGCGGGCGCATCGATCCAACGGGCAGTGGAAGAAGCCGAGCGCGGGGCGCAGACCGCGGTGGAACACGTGGTGGTGGGTGTGGGCGGGATCCATATCAAGGGAGTGAACAGCCGTGGCGGGATCGCGCTGGGTGTGCGCCCGCGAGAGATTACCCGCGAAGACATCAGGCAGGCGGTGGACAAAGCGCGGTCGGTGGCATTGCCTCCGGACCGCACCGTGCTGCACCTGCTGCCCCAGGAATTCATCATCGATCAGCAGGGCAGCATCCGCGATCCCGCGGGAATGACCGGTACCCGGCTGGAAGTAAACCTGCACATGGTCACGGGCACCTCGACGGTCACCCAGAATGTGGTGACGGTCATCAACCGCGCGGGCATCCATGTGGACGACGCGGTCTTTGAAGCGCTGGCGTGCGCCGACTGCACGTTAAAGGCTGACGAGCGGGAGTTGGGAGTTTGCCTGGCCGACATCGGCGCCGGATCGACCGACATCGTGGTTTTTTTCGAAGGAGCGGTCGCCCATAGCGGAGTGGTCCCGATAGGCGGCGACCATTTCACCAATGATGTGGCCGTGGGATTGCGCACACCGCTGGCGGAGGCTGAAAAAATCAAGCGGGTATTCGGCTCGGCGATCATCGACCGCGTGCCCGCAGGCAACGAGATTGAAGTGCCGGCGGTGGGCGACCGGCCATCGCGGCTGATGTCGCAAAGACTGCTGGCGGAGATTTTGGAGCCCCGCGCCATCGAGCTCTTTGAGCTGGTCAGGGAAAACCTGAAGCAGGGAGGCGTGCTTGATTCGATCGGCGCCGGCATTGTGCTGACCGGAGGGGGGGCGCGGCTGCCCGGACTCACCGAAATCGCCGAACAGGAATTGGAGCGGCCCGCGAGGCTGGCGTTTCCCATGCCCGTAGCGCGTCTGCCGGTGGAGCTGGCAGAGCCGGAGTACGCCACCGTGATCGGGTTACTGCTGTATGCGGAACGAGGGCGCCAGTCGCGCAACGTAAAAGAGCGCGGTTTGGGCAGCCGGCTGAAGAGCCTATTCGGAGGCTAACCCTGATAGGGTGAAAAAGCCGGCAGGGTTCGCGTGCAGGGGAGATTTTTTCCTCGACAAGACCGGCCCTGCCACAAGTTTTGCGTTTAAGATGAACAGGCTGAGGCCTGAAAACTTTTCCCGGGAAACCTGACTGCCATGACCAAGCGCGAAAACGAAGAAGAGAAAGACAAAGCGGTAAGGATTCAATTCAACGAAGATCCGGGAAACCACGCCAAGATCAAGGTCATCGGCGTGGGGGGCGGCGGCACCAACGCGGTGAACCGCATGATCAGCGCGCAGGTGGAAGGCGTCGAATTTGTGGTGGCCAACACCGACCTGCAGGCGCTGCGCATCTCGCAGGCGCCGGTGAAGATTCAACTGGGCGTAAAGCTGACCAACGGGCTGGGGGCGGGCGCTAATCCCGAGGTCGGGAAAAAAGCGGCCCTCGAAGACGCCGACAAGATTCTTGAAGCCCTCGAAGGCGCGGACATGGTGTTCGTCACCGCCGGGCTGGGCGGGGGCACCGGCACCGGGGCGGCGCCGATCATTGCATCGCTGGCCAGCGAGCTGGGCGCGCTGGTGGTGGCGGTGGTGACCAAGCCATTTTCATTTGAAGGCAAGCGGCGCCTTACCCAGGCGGATCGCGGTCTGGCGGAGCTCATCGATTCGGTCGACACCTTGATCGTGATTCCCAACGAAAAACTGCTGGCGGTGGCTCAGGATGCCGGTTTCTTCGAATCGTTCCGCGTAGCGGACGACATTCTGCGGCAGGGTGTTCAGGGCATTTCCGACATCATCACCATCCCCGGAATCATTAACCGCGATTTCGCCGACGTGCGCACCATCATGGCGGAGATGGGTTACGCGGTCATGGGTACCGCAACCGGAAGGGGAGAGCACCGCGCGGTGATGGCGGCGCAACAGGCCATCGCATCGCCGCTGCTTGAAGCGGGGGCCATCGACGGCGCTCGGGGCATCCTGATCAACATTACGGGTTCGAGCTCTTTGAAGCTGGCCGAGGTCAACGAGGCTTCCACCATCATTCAAAGCGCGGCCCACGAAGACGCCAACATCATCTTTGGCGCAGTCCTCGACGAGAAGATGAAAGACGAAGTGAAGATTACGGTGATCGCCACCGGTTTCAAGACGGACGCGCCGGGCAGGCGTGACCGCGGCAGCTCCGCCGCCAATGCCATTGCCCAGACGCGCAGCGCCTCGGCGTACCAGGTGGCGCCGGCCGCCAGCGCTCCGCCGGCCAACCCTGAGAACCGTCCAACTGCCACAGGCCCCCAGCGGCCAGCGGCCCAGCCGCCGCAACGGGAAAACGCCTCCATTGAATCCCTGCGGAACACCGCGGCCAGCGGAGTGGAACAGGACGATCTCGACGTTCCCGCGTTCATCCGCAAGCGCGCTGACAACCCTTAAATCGTTTTCGCAAGCCTGCGAACCCGTTAAGTTAACAGCCTCAAATCAGCCGCCAATGGCGCAATTACCTTAGTTTTGTCTATGGGGGTGGTGTTTAGGTTATTTTTATGTTGAAATCTGGCTATTAACTCTTCTAGTATCGACCAGTTCGTTGCAACCATTTATGGTTAATTAGAGAAGTTACAGAAAACACTATCTTTAAGAGGAGGAAACGACCAAAGCCGAGATGTTGGCGGCCATGGTAATCATAATCAAAAATTATGAAATCAAATTTCAGCCTTCGAATTGCCCTCATTCTTACCGTAATCATACTTAGTTGTGGCATCAGTTTCGCCCGCTCCACTACCACCCGTTACTCTTCGCGCCGGGAAAGACCGGTCATTCATGAAAGCGCCAGCGTGCAGCGCCGGCTGAGCCGGCTGCACCACAGCCGCCGTGCGGGCCGCACCGTAGCGCGCAGCTCGCGTGGCTCGCGCCGCCATCACTATTACGGAGAGCGCTTTTACACCAGCTCTTTTGCGGAAAATCTGACCGAAGGCGATTCCATTGCCGGTGAAGATCCTGTGGTTCGCGCGGCGGCGGTTGAGGCCCTGGGCAATATGAACGGCACGGTGGTGGCGATCGATCCCACCAGCGGACGCATCCTGACCATGGTGAACCGCAACCTGGCTCTTTCCGGCGGAGCGCAGCCCTGTTCCACCATCAAGTTGTCGGTGGCGCTGGCGGCATTGAACGAAGGCATCGTCAGCAAAGATACCGAAGTCTCGATGGGCGGACGCTCGCACACCAACCTGACCTATGCCATGGCGCACTCGGTGAACGCATACTTTGAGTCACTGGGGCGGCAACTAGGATTTGAAAAAGTGCACTACTACGCCCGGCAATTTGGCTTGGGCGAGCTGGCCGGTTACAACATTCCCGGCGAGCATCTGGGTGTGTATCCTGACACCGAGCTGCCGTCACAACTGGGCGGAGTGGGCAAGATGTGCTCCTTCGGGGAAAGTATCTCCATGACCCCGCTGCAACTGGGCGCGCTGGTATCAGCCATCGCCAACGGCGGGACCCTCTACTACCTGCAGCACCCTGAAACTACCGAGCAGCTTGTCGACTTTCAGCCGCGCATCAAGCGCCATCTTGACATCGCGGCGCTGGTGCCGGAGATGTCGGATGGAATGATGGGAGCGGTGCGCTACGGTACGGCGCGCAGCCTGCGCCGCAGCTTCAGCGCGGAACAGGTGCTGGGCAAGACGGGAACATGCTCCAAGGATGGAACGCGCTTCGGCTGGTTCGCATCCTACGCCAACACCGAGCATGGCAAGATCGTGACCGTGGTCTTTCTGCGCGGCGGGCGGCCGACCTTCGGACCCAAGGCGGCAGAGCTGACCGGGAAACTCTACAAGAACCTTTACGAACACAGCTATTTTGCCTCTAGCTACGCGACGCCGCTGCACAACACAACCGCCCAGGCGGTAGGAGTGTCCCAGTAAAGAGCTTGCAACCAACAGTCAAGGCCTCCGTCCGCGGAGGCCTTTTTTTTTGGATTTTGATCAGCGTGCGGAATCAGGCAGAGGGCTGCACCGCGGTCTTGACGCTTCTGGCGCGCGCAGTGATCTCGTCGCCTGCGATGACGCCGTCTTTGATGTGAACCACGCGATGAGCGTATTCCGCGATATCGTGCTCGTGGGTCACGAGGACGATGGTATTGCCTTCGGTGTGCAGCCGATCCATGAGGGCCATGATTTCATTACCGGTTTGAGAATCCAGGTTTCCGGTAGGTTCATCGGCCAGGATGATCGAAGGGTTGTTGACCAAGGCGCGCGCGATGGCGACCCTCTGCCGCTGTCCACCCGAAAGCTCGTTGGGCTTGTGCATCATGCGGTCAGAAAGGTCGACCATTTCGAGGGCCTTCTTGGCGCGTACGATGCGTTCCTCGGAATGGGTGCCGTTGTAGATCAGGGGGAGCTC
>JBBSHD010000208.1:0-4595 GCA_038253455.1 Terriglobales bacterium
AATGCAGGTTATCAAACGTCTCTTGATCGACCATGCCGATGGTATGTTCCAGGATCCAGCCCAGGATGGAGCCGGTATGTCCCGCGGAAAAACTGTCGGTGGAAAAGAAGGCGATGCAGGAAAGCCATGCGATGACCCCCATCCATCCCAGGAGGGCGGCGCGAAATCTGAAGGGTGCGTGCATGGGATCACCGGGAAACGCTCCCGGCGGGGTTTCGGCCAGCACATTAATTTGATCTGTACTCATTGATTCTCAAAACTCCTGGCCCACACAGGGCTTCGCCCATGCCATTGCCTGATGATTGCGCTGGCTATTCGATGCGGTAATTGGGAGATTCGCGCGTGATCACCACGTCATGCACGTGACTTTCCCGCAAGCCGGCGTTGCTGATGCGGATGAACCGCGCCTTCTGCTGTAATTCAGGAATGTTCGCGCACCCCAGGTATCCCATGCCCGCGCGCAAGCCTCCCACCAGTTGATGCACCATGGCGGCCACGGTGCCGCGGTAGGGGACGCGCCCTTCAATGCCTTCAGGCACCAGTTTGGCCATGCGGTTGCCGCGGCCCTCATCGTCTTCGGCGCCGATCGAAGCGAACGACGATGGGTCGCCTTCTTCCGATTGCGCGTAGCGCTCGCTCGACCCCGCAGCCATCGCGGAAATCGAGCCCATGCCGCGGTAGGATTTGAAGGAGCGTCCCTGGTGCAGAATGGTTTCGCCCGGCGCCTCTTCGGTGCCGGCAAACAACGAGCCCAGCATCACCGCGCTCGCCCCCGCCGCCAGTCCCTTGGTGATGTCGCCTGAATACTTGATGCCGCCGTCGGCGATGATGGGAATGTCCGCATCCTTGGCCGCGCGATAGGCTTCGGCGATCGCCGTGATCTGGGGGACGCCCGCCCCGGTCACCACCCGCGTGGTGCAGATCGATCCCGGCCCGATGCCGACCTTTACCGCATCGGCGCCCGCCTTGATCAAATCCGCCGCCCCGTCGAACGTGGCCACATTGCCTGCCAGCAGATCAAGCTCCGGCAGCTTGGACTTCAGTTTCCTGATCGCTTCCAACACCCGGGTCGAATGCCCGTGCGCGCTGTCGATGGCCAACACGTCAACCTTGTTCTTCGCCATTTCCTGCGCGCGCTCCAGAAAATCACCGGTGACCCCAATGGCGGCGCCCACGCGCAGCCGGCCGTGATCGTCCTTGGCGGCGTAGGGATACTTGAGTTTCTTCTGGATGTCTTTGACCGTGATCAGGCCTTTGAGGGTGTAGTTCTTGTCCACCACCAGCAGCTTTTCCACGCGGTGCTGGTGCAGAATCAGCTCCGCTTCCTCCAGCGTGGTGCCCACCGGAACCGTGATCAGGTTGGTGCTGGTCATCACCTTGCTGATGGGAACGTTGGTCTGGATCACGAAACGCAGGTCGCGGTTGGTGAGGATCCCCACCAGCTTCCGGTTCTTGGTAATGGGGACGCCGGAAATCTTGTAGCGCCGCATGACCTCCAGGGCCTCGGAAATTTTAGCGTCCGGCGACATCGTCACCGGATCGACGATCATTCCACTCTCCGAGCGCTTGACCTTATCCACCTCGCCGGCTTGCTCTTCGATGCCCAGGTTGCGGTGAATCACCCCCAGCCCGCCTTGCTGCGCGATGGCGATGGCCAGCCGCGATTCGGTCACGGTATCCATGGCCGCGCTGATGATGGGGATGTTCAGGGTGATTTTGCGGGAGAGGCGGGTCGAAGTATTGGCCTGCAGCGGGACCACGTCAGAGTGGGCGGGCAGCAGCAGCACATCGTCGAAGGTAAGCGCCTCAGGGACGGGAAAATGAATCATCTAAACGGTTCTTTCGCAGGCGGAATCCTGGCGCAGTCTGGAATCAAGCGGCATGAATAATTGTAACAGTGCATTCGGCTGGGCTTGTCAGAACGCACTGCTTTTGGCTCTCGCGCCAAACACTAAAGAAGTTGTATACGAAATACCAAACAAGCCAACATTTCATATGTCGTGTCATCCTGAGCCCAGCCTTTGTTTCTTAAAGGCGAAGGACCCCTACCGTCGCGACGTTCAGGCCCACCATCCGCCAAAGCCACGCCCCCGTCTCGCCTTGGCCGGGCTACACCGTGGCCGCCGCCCGTAAATTAGCCGTACGCATGTACTGGATGCTGCGCACACAAAGAGGGTATCCAGACATCGTTCGCATCGCGAGCAGCTCGCGGGTGCCCCTGGTCCGCGAAAATGCCAGACCGACGTGTTGAGTGAGCGCTCTCGCATCCCGCGATGAGGCGGGATGTTCGCATTGAAGAATCATGGTCGCAGTTAAGACCGTATCGATGGGTGGTGGAACGATGGGTTCCACCGAAAATGATTAACGCGTGAGTTTGCGGATTCCTGGTCCTCGACCACTTCTGGCCAACTCAGCGGGAATCAAAACCTGCACAGGACAACTATGCACTTGACAACGCCTTCACTCTTATCGAGGGGCACCCTAATCGTATGGGCCGCCCGCCCATGCCCAGTGGGGCATGGCTGATGCTGGCTCTCTCCTGCGGCGGTGACGATCACCCCCCGGAACCTGATTGTTTTTCTTCTCAATCCGGCGTATGATTTCTCTTTGTTGCCAAGCATTTCTCCTGGCAGAAGTTGATGGCAGCCAGGGCACCGGTAGTCCCATCCAGCCGCGGTTTCGCTTTGATGGGCGCTCTTTAATTCGGGCGAATCACACCAGTGGGCGGAAGCCCACTTTTATTTTGGGGCGGAAAATGTCCGTGGATGTCGACAAAATTCGCGCCATTTGCGACCGGGTGGCGGCATCACTGGGCCTCGAGATCGTAGAAGTGCAGTTTCGCGGCAGCGGCAAGTCGCGGTTGCTTAGAATTTTTATCGACCGGCCATTTGCCGGCCAGCCGGTCGGGCCCGCGGCCACCGAAGATGCCGCCGGCGACGACCAGGTTTGGGGCGTGACGCATGAGGATTGCGCCCGCGTCAGCCGCGAGGTCAGCACCATTCTCGATGTCGAGGATACGGTGCCCGGCGCGGCATATACCCTGGAAGTTTCATCTCCGGGGCTGGATCGCAAGCTGAGTAAGGCGGCCGATTTTGATCGCTTTACCGGCAGCCGGGTCAAATTGATGACGCGCCAGCCAATTGCCGGCAACCGGCATTTTCAAGGCCGGCTGGAAAAGTTTTCTGACGGCAGGATTACCCTGGACATGACTCCGGAGAAGACCCGGAAGCCGAAAAAAGACCAGGAGCCAGCGCCGCCCAGTATGGAAATCGGCCTCGACAATATCGAAGCCGCCAACCTGGTGCCGGAGTTCTAGCTTTCATTTTTGAATTGCACTTTTAAGCTGCACAGCTAAGGTTCAAGGACAGGATTTTCCAGCCCAGCGCACATATTGCGCGGGCCGGAACGGGAAGAGGCAGGGACCCAACATGGCAAGCCAGCTTTACCAGTCAATTGAAGCGCTCAGCCGCGATAAAGGCATTGATCCGCAGATCGTTGTCACCGCGGTGGAAGACGCCATCGTTGTGGCCACCCGCAAGTACTACAAGTCCGTGGAAAATCTGCGCGCCGAGCTGGATAAAGAAAGCGGCGCCATTACCGCGTTTGCGGTGAAATCCGTCGTCGCCGAAACCGCCGAGGTCGAAGACCCCAACCTGCAAATCACCCTGGTTGACGCGCGCAAGATCGATGACGCCGCCGAGGTTGGAGGAGAAATCCGCCTGTACAAGCCCACTGACGTGCTCGGCCGCATCGCCGCCCAGCTGGCCAAGCAGGTCATTTTCCAGAAAGTGCGTGAAGCCGAGCGCGACACCATTTACAACGACAACATCGGCCGGGTGGGCGAGATACTCACCGCCACGGTCAAGCGTCTTGAAGGTCCCGAAGTAATTTTCGACCTGGGCAAGGCCGAAGCGCGAATGCCGCGCAAGGAACAGTCCCGCCTGGAATCGTTTGCCGTGGGCGAGCGCGTGCGCGTGGTGCTGGTGCGGGTGGAAAAAGCCAGTAAGGGCCCCCAGGTGGTGGTCTCCCGCGCGGTGCCGGAGCTGGTGCAAAACCTGTTCCAAACCGAGGTGCCGGAAATGTACGATGGCACCGTGATCATTCGCGCCATGGCGCGCGAGGCCGGCGAGCGCACCAAGATCGCGGTCATGTCGAAGGACAAGGACGTTGACCCGGTGGGCGCGTGCGTGGGCATGAAGGGCATGCGCGTGCAATCCATCATTCGCGAGCTGCGCGGGGAGAAGATCGACATCATCGAGTACCACGAAGACATCATCGGCTTCGCCGAAAAAGCGCTGCAGCCCGCCAAGGTGAGCCGCGTCACCATCGCCGATACCGTCGAAAAACAGCTTGAGGTCATCGTGGACGATACCCAGCTCTCGCTTGCCATCGGCAAGAAAGGCCAGAACGTTCGTCTCGCCGCCAAGCTGCTGGGCTGGAAGATCGACATCAAGAGCGAGGAAGAGAAGCGCCAGGAAGTGGAGCAGCAGATGTCGGCGCTGGTGGGGGGGCCCCCCCCCCCCGGGGAAAACCCCCCCCGCCGGGGCCCCGCCCAGGGTGGGTAAAAAACAGCCCCCCGAAAAACCCAACACCCG
>JBBSHD010000209.1:0-4594 GCA_038253455.1 Terriglobales bacterium
CGTAGAGGTTCAGCAGATCGCTCTCGATCCGCTCCGCAATCGCCGCCACCGCCGGTTGCATGTAGACCTTCAAGAGGTCCGGCACGGCCAGCACCCGGGTTACATCGGGAATCTGGAACGTCGCCTCGGCGTGGGTGTTCAGCACGATCTGCGCATTGCCCAGGTTCGGATTCTGCGTTTGCACCGTGCCGCCCTCCGCGATGTTGTTGGCGGTGAGGGTCGGAGGAATCGGCACGTTCACCGTATCGCCCGCCTGCGCCAGCACCGGTTCGTAGTCCCGGTTGACCAGGTTCCCCATCACCAGATTGCCCACCAGCGCCGGCAATGCATCGGCCGCCACTAGCTTGACAATCGCGCTCGCTATATTTGCTGAAGTAATTGCTGCCATTCTGTTCTTTCTTCTCCTTCAACCAGCAAGTGGTTTGAGCCCCTGCGGTTGCCTACACGCCCCGAAGACCATGGGACGCAACTCGTAAAATCTCTAATCGGGCCCGCTCCAGATCGTCCTTGCTCATGCCCGGCCCGATCTTGTCGACGTCGATGCCGCCGCTCGACGGCGGCGTCCTGTGGCTGCCCGTGACGCCCGACCCGCCCGAGATCCGCGCCGGCAGAAACTCCGGGTTCTGCGCCACGAAATCGCTGATGAACTCTTTCAGCGGCACTTCGCCCTGGTCGGTCTTGGCTTGCAGCCGGCCGTCTTCCCCGCGCACCACGGCATCCTGCACCGCCTTGTACGCCAGGTCGACCTTCAAGACGCCGTTCTGCTGCAGCTCGGCCCGGATCGCCGAACCGCGTTCGGCTTCCTCCGCTTGCTGCCGCGAGCGTTTGTTCTCTTCCACCAGCACGTTCAGCCGCCGCTCCAACTGCTCGCGCCGCCGCCGCTCTTCCTGCAGTTCCGCCTTATAGGCCGGCTCCCGCCGCGTGGTGTCCTGCCGCATATATTCCTGGATGGCCTGCTGCACTACGGCTTGCACGTCCAGGTTCATCGTGTTTTCGTTGTGTGGATCGTCCATGTGTCCTCGCTTACGACCCGCCCAGGCTGTTGTCGATTTCCTGGGCGATCTGGTTTTTGATTTCCTGGCGCGAATCGCAGAAATATTTCAATGCGATCTTTTTGAACAGCTGCCGCTTCAAGGTCGGGCTCTCAATTCCCAACTCCAGCAGCTGCTTGGCGTTGGTCAATTCCGCCCCGAAGTCTTCGATGTCGAACTCGTTCATGCCGGAGACGTCGATCTCCAGCGTGTCCTGCCGCGCCTCCGCGATGCTGGTCAGCACGCGCCGCATCACCTCCTTGACCACGTCGCCGTAGGCCCGCAGAATGTCCTGCGTGACACCGAAGTCCATGCGCTTGCTCAAGCCCGACTGGCCAGACCCCGAATCCACTCGCCCGCTGGTCTGGTTAACGAGGTACGAGACGCGATAGATCTCGTCTTTCAGCCGCACCAGGTTTTCGGCCGCGATCTGGAATACGTTGCCCGATGGCTCGGTCCACCCGAACTTGTCATCCGGGCCGAGTTGGATGAAATACGATTCGCCCACCACCTGGTTCCACTCGCGATCGCTATAAATCACGGGCATGGCGAAGAGGCCCATGGTTAGCGCCCATCCGAGCGCGTTCGATTTGTTGAAATGCTCCATCTGCAGCAGGGCCGACTTGTTCATCAGCCAGAGCCCTTCGCTGAGATTCACTTCAAACACCGGCACGCGTTGCTGCATGGCGAAGCCGTGGCGCCCTTCGGCTACTAACTCCAGTTGGCCGCTCCCCAACTCCCGGGGCTGTGCATCGCGTTCGTAGATCTGGAAATTCTCGCGGTCGTAATAAACCCAGCGGGTCACTTTGCGCCAGTCGGCATCCCGCACGCTGTCCTGGCGCAGAGTCGACGTGCGGAGCACGATCCAATCAAGCGCGCCGTTTTCATCGTGGCTCCAGTTGATGACCTCTTCGGGCGAGTACTCCGTCAGAAATGCCCGTGAATTGCCGTTGGCGTCCTCTTCGGCTCGCGTCGCCGCCGGCCCGTTGACCCGGGGAAAGTCGACCACCAGGTACGACCTGCCATAAACCATTGCCTGGGTCAGCAACTGCCGGAAGAAAACCGTGAGACTGGTGCCCTTCCGGTCGCAATCGGTGACGAAGCGGCCAAAAAATTGGCGGCCGGCCTCATCGGCGCCATCGAACTGGAGCAGCGGCTCGCGCCGCATCAGGGTCGCGGCGTACCAGTCGATGATGGAGCCGACATAGTTCTCGTAGAACACGCGCGACATGCGCTCCAGGTACACTTCGCCCGGTTCTTTGTGGCGGCGCACCAGGTATTCGGAGGCGCTGGCGCGAAGCCGCTCGCCTCCCGCGTAGAGATCCTGGTAGCGCTTCCACAGCGCGCGGTTAGCCTGGAAGTCCGGATGTTCCCGGTCGATCTGCCGAATTGTCAAATGCCTCTCCTTGCTTCTTGCGCTTTCATTGCAAAGGGAACTGCCGGGGCCCGATCGGCCGTCCCGCCCGGTACACCTGCCACAGCAGGTAGCCCAGGGCGTCGGTCAAGTGCGTCCGGGCGTGGTCCTTTTCCTTGTCGATCACCATCGAATCGGGCCTATAGCAGACCTGCTCGAAGTCTTTGATCAACTCCAGGCAGCGCGCGTCCATCATCAGCTCCACGTCGCCCGCGCTGTTTTTCAGCTTGGCGTTCATCAGGCTCACCCGGTCGCGCACTGACGGGTTGCTGCGCGGCACCTTCATGAGCACCTTGCCGTCGTAATATTCACCGAAGTAGTTCTGCACAATCTGGTAGTCCGAAGACCCCGTCGTCTGCATGTGCTGCCCGGACGCATCGCCGTAGATCGATAAGTCGCCCCGATGCCGCCCATAGCGGTTGCAAAACTCGGTGCAAGCATCGAGCGTGGTGGCCCGCCGCAGCACAATCTCATCCACCACCCGCATGCCGCCGGACTGCTGCACCACCACGGAACTCATGGGGTCGACGTTGAAGTCAAGCGCCCAAAGCAGAGGCAGCCCCGCATCGCACGGCACGGAAAGCACGTGATCGCGCCGGTCGAAGGCCAGATACACGCGCCCGGCCTGGGCGTTGAGATACTGGCCCAGCACCTCCTGCTGGTAGAAGCTCTCGTCATAACTGTGTTTCAGACGCTCGTAGAAATCCGGTATCTGATTCAGCAGGTGCGTGTTCTCATGGGGCCGCGCCAGAATCGCCCGGTACTCTTTGGGCGATCCCTCGATAAAGCGCCGGTACACCCAGTCGTAGCCCTTGGGGGTCCACACGGCGAAGCCCGACAGCCGCTTGGCCCGCGGGTCCCGCAGCCGGCCTTCCAACCGCAGCCACGCCGCCTCGTGGGTATACGTGAGCTCGTCCACTCCGAACCACGCCAGGTTGGTGCCGCGCAACCGCTCATAATCGTCAAGCGAGCGAAACAAGATCTTCGAACCGCTGTCCCGCATGGTCAGCGTGTTTTCGGACCGGTTGAATTCGTAAGGGAGCCGGTTTTGCTCTAAAACCTCGAATAACGCCACCTGCGTCGAATCGCGCAGCATGGGGAACGTGGGCGCGCCGATCAGCCCCATGCGGCCGGGGTTCTGGTAAGTGAGGCGAATCGCCTCCTGGCACAAAGCCTGGCTCTTGCCCGATCCGATGGGCCCGGAAAAACCTTTAAACCGCTCGTCGCACTCGTGAAACTGCTTCTGGGAAGGGAGCGGCTGATACGCTATTCCTCGATCTTGTCGACCCATTGGACCGTGACCTGAGTGGGCTGGTCGAAGCCCAATTCTTTCTGAAGTTGTATAAGGCGGATGAGATCGCCGATGGTGCCCTTGAACTCGTCCTTGTCCAGCTTCTGGCCCACCTTCTGTAAAGCCCGCGCGATTAACTCCGAAGGTTCCACGTTCGATTTCGGTGTTTCCAAAAGGTTCCTCTCGATCAAAAAGTTAGCATCGAGCCGGAAAAACAATTCGGACGAATTTAGTTAAAGCGGTGATTACAAAGGAAAAAAAGATGGGATAAACGGCGTGAACGATTCTTGGAGGCGGTCGCCGGGCCTCAGATCGAAGCGTTGAAGACTGTATTCCGCAATTATTTCCGCATGTCCTGCCCTTAGTGCGCCCATAGAACGTGCAAACTGAACAATTGCTGCATGCGCTCCGTTCACTCTGGCCCCTTGTTAACCAAGACAGGTGACCAGGTGCCCGCAATGAAGCTGCTCGATCGAGCAACACGCGCCTACGGGGAAGCCTGGGACAGTAGACTCAAACACAAATTCGGTGAAGAACCCGCGCCAGCCCCGCCACTGCTGGTTGTGACCCGACGAATCGGATCAGCCTATGCTCAGGATCGGTGTTTGAGTGTACTGTGAGGGTGTCCCCAGTTTAGTTGAAGGTTGAGGCGGCGGTAGCGGCCGGTTCGTTAGAATCGATTCGCCAAAACCATTCCTAAAAAAGGACACCACCGCCGTGAAAAAACCGTACCATATCGTGAACCGTGACGCGCAGTCTGCGTCGAAAAGCATTCAGGAGTTCGCTCAGGCCAACGGGCAGATTCTTCTCCCGCTGGTCGAACTCATCACCCACGCCAGAGTCGCCGTGGATGAAGTC